>CAIPYC010000155.1 GCA_903869185.1 uncultured cyanobacterium
AGCTGGATGTAAGATATTGGATTTGCCTCCTTATTCTCCAGACCTCAACAAGATAGAGCGATGTTGGTCTTGGCTTAAAAGTCGCATTCGTAAATGTCTTGATCAATTTAATAGCCTTCGAGATGCTATCGAGCATATTCTTATGGTTTCTTTTCTATAAGCTCTGGCTATTGCTATAGCTCCATTTTCTGAAGATCGTAGCCAAAAGATAAGTCCTCTTGTTCGGCTCTTGTGTTGTTGGCAAGTCTTGATTTAGATATTCATTTTACCGAAAAGATCCCAAGATATGTCACTGTATTTTTTATCTGTCTTTCTTAAGACAACTCTAAAATTGGACCAATTGATTGACATAAACTTCAACTTCAGTTCCTGCGGGTATGAACCAAATATTCGTACGTTGCATCATTTGAGAAATTTCTTGTTGATTACGTTGAGTAATTTGGGGAATAACGGAGCTTGTTCCACCCTCTATCAATCCCATTAAAATATCAGGTGCAGGGTTCGTATTGGTTACAATTGTTCCAGCTACATTGCTAGTGGTAATTTGAGCTTGAGAGCGATTATATAAACTGGCTACCTTGCCAATACCTCCCAAGGTTAATGAACCAAGATCCATCCCTGTTATTGAGTCCGATCGATTGGGAAATTGACTGGCAATAAGTGGTTTTCCCTCCGCCGCCCGAATGATCATGGCATTTTTAGGGATCATCTTTTGAGTTAAATTGCCATTGACTTTAATGAAGACTTTAACAACGGCTAGATGAACTAAGCCTTGTTCGGTAAAAGAACTAACTTCAGCCAATACTTCAGTATCTTTGGGTAATACAATAGATTCGTTAACAGCTTTCAAAGGTTGTTGCAAACGAACAATGAAGGTATTTTTTTCCTGTTCATCATTAGACTTGACATTTCTTGTTGTAGTAGTTTCTCCAAAAACAGCTGTTGACAAAACAGCTTTTACGGTAGTTCCAGCAGCCACAGATTGTAGAAGTATAGGGATTGAACTACTTGAACTACTTGTTGAACTTCGCTCTTCAAATTGTTTCAAGACGTCCGGAGTTCGTCTATTTTGAGGAATTGGCACAGCAGGAATGTTTGTTGTCACTGATGGTCGAGTTGCCAATAGCGAATTGGTTTTGATAGTAGGAGCATTTACATTTTTTATAGACTTAGGTTTAATTGGAATATTAACAACTTGGGGGATTTTGACAATTCGCTCAACAGTAACAATTTTGGGTACATAAACAATTTGGGTTTTATTAAAACTTTGAATTCCTTTTGGAGTTTGGGTTGGAGATAAATCTACTTTATTTCTTCGCAGAAGTTGTTGTGCTGCTTCTACTGCTTCAACTTGATGAGAAAGAGCTAATTTTGTTTTTAGTGAATCGATCTCCTTGGATGTGGCCGTAAATTCACTTAGAGGACTTTTTTGTTCTTCAGAAATATTAAGATTCTGTTTAGGCTTTTGATGATTGCTTGTAGTAATTTGTGACAAGAAAAGGCCGGCAAATAAAATAAATAAAAAGGTAATTGATCCAACTAGACCTAGTTTAGCAAAAGGATTAGATGCAAAGTTTTCTTTAGTATTTAATTGTGGATTATCATCTATGAATTCTTCCTGTCTCTTAGAATTTTCATCTTCTGCAGTAGATGGATATTCTTCGGTCAATCCTAATAATTTGACCATTTCTGATTCCCAGTTTAAGTACTCTTCTTCTTCCGTAGTATTCTTAGGCGAGTCGGAAGATACAAAAGGGTCTGCTGGATGATTTCCATTTTTAGTTGAATTATTATTCATTGGACCTAAAAATTATGAAGAATAGATCAATCTGTATTTTCTTCTACTTTATCCTATTTATCCTATTTCGTTAAACAAGACAATATAAGAGGCTATTTTTACCGCTGTTCACAGGTTGTGCCTGAGCAGAGCACCAACGGGGTAATGCACTAATACAGTACCTTGCCCTCACCGGCTAGCAAGTCACCGATACAGGCAGATGTCTTCGAATAAACAGGATTTGCAGAGACAGTGACATCAAGATCATATGGGGCCATCTGAATAATGGTGGTGTACGTTGTCCTCGCTGTCCGTGGTAGGCGCTTCGTAAAAATGTGAATGTTTCATATTGCTAGGAACATTACCCGGTGTACCGCGGTAGCAGCCAGGTCCATAGGGAAATTCGTTGTTAACATGATAGTGGTACATATATCTCCGCTGACCGTTCCACTCGATCAGTCCAAGGTGTCCATGACACTCGTCTAAATCTTCGTTCTTTACCAACTTGCCACCGTCTCCGCGGGGACCGTATACGCCAAAACCGTCTAGCGCATATCCAAATAATGGGGAATGCTCTTTAGCCTCGCCCTGGTTGGGAAAGCACTTCCACGTGTAGCCATGATAGTGGTATTGTCCGGCGTAAGGATGCCCCCAGCATTTATCTATAGGTAGGGCTGCAATTGGATCAACATATGGGTCTGGTCCGGTCGCTAAGGCAAGGTTGGCATGCCAAACGGCGCCAGTTTGCGTGACCACACCGATTACCACTTCACTGAAACAGCCAGGTGTCGGCGAATAAACGGGATTTGCGGGAACAGTAATATCAAGATCATATGGGTTCATCGGAATTTCGGCCGCATTTAAATATCCTTGCGCAGGAACCGCTGCGTAGTACGAATATGCTGGCTGATTGGCCGGCATCGGAAAAATGCCAGTTTCGTGATTGGGAATTCCGTTGCCTTTGAAATGGCGCATCCCATTTTCAACCCAAGTCTTAAACTGCGGGTGTGCATTCGGAACATTATTCCAATTCACGTTCCCTACAATATATGGAATTTTTGAGGGGATTATTTTTTGACCCTCAACCCACGGGGTATTCGGATTTGTGATGGTGACCCCAGCAATATTGAACCCCGCAAAAATACTACATAGAAATTCGGTGTTTTTAGCTGGCGCAGTGACTGGTGTGCCGGTGGGCGGTGTGACCAAAAAAGGTGGCGCACTGGGGGGGGGTGTGCTCGCTTTCTTCGTGATCCGCCATTGCTTTTGGCGCGCTGATGAGCATGCAACTAGTGATTGCGGAAATGAAAATAATCGAGCCAGACAGAAACGAATTGCCTTGAGGACTCATGGCTAAAGCTCCTAAAAAGGGGTTAACTAGATGTTTGAATAACCTATCAAAATATACCGCATGTACGTATCGGATTGCAATGTGCTTAAAAAATTTATATTTGGCTTTTTATGGAACTATTTTCTGAGTTTATCTCGCCAATAATAAATTATTTTTCTCTAAAAAGTAAGACTATTTTTTATATTTTTCTGACAAAAATCCAGAAATTAAATCCACCTTTTTGGCTCTTCTCGATCTATAGAACCAGGGCATTCACATAGAGTACAATTGGGCAGAAAATAGAGATTTAGATTACAAAAAACCTTGAACTATTTTAATAGTACTAAATTAGTCTCAGCTGATCGATTTTAATACAGAAAATAGTCCTTTTCTTGCTATTTTTAAAAACATTTCTTTTTTTTGAGATTGCAGATGTTGTAAATTTCCAATCTAGCTTCACCAAGTTTGTAGATGGCTACCTGTAAAGGGTTAGGTTTATCGGGAAGTATCATTGTTTGTTTGTCAATTGCCCCAACTATGACTTCTCTGTTAAAGGGAGTTGATTTTCCAAGTAAGTTGGAACCGTTAAAAGTTAATTCATTAGCTATTATCAATACTTTCCATCTGCCTGTTGCCATTGCCACTGGCTGGGAAATTCTTTCTATAATCAAGACATTTTCGCTATTTTTAACACCCCTAATTTGTCCTGCTTGATTTAACCTCGCAAATTCGTCTTCAAATTTGGGACCAGATCGTGGGTTAAACAAACTAGAACTGTTCTGCCAAACTTCATTGAAGGTTAGCTTTGGTGAAGAGGTGAGCATTAAGGTCATTGTTTCACCAACAAAACGGCGAATTGTCTCTGATTGTCGTTCTGTACTGGTTTCGGGATCCGCTTCTATTACCCGTCCATCAATCATTTCTATCAAACTCCGGGGAGTTAATTGCTGAGTTAACTGTTGCAACATCGCCCCATGAAAAAACAATAATAGTAAAAACAAAAGATTCAGCCCAAAAGTTCCTATAGCCAGAAGAAGTAAGATCTTTTTTTCCTGCTTTTGAGGTTCGATTGGTTGCATTATAAAAAGTTGGAATTGATTAAGGAGTATTACAGGAATTTGAGCTATCTAGTAAACATATGTTGCGTATTTCGTAGATTTCCAGTTTATTGGAGCGCATGTCATAAATTGCTTGTTGTAAACTGCTTGCCTTGTTAGTCAATACATAAGAAAAATAGTCCGTAGCCCTTACCAGTATATCTTTATTAAAAGGGATGATTACTTCTCGGCCTTGTATTTTCTCAATCAAATCAGCAACTAGACTGACTCGCCATTTCCCTGGAGCAATTTTTTCAGGAAGGTTGATTCGTTTGATTATTAACTCTGAAGATATTTTTTGATTTGGATTGCTTAAAAAAACTTCTGGCGGAGTCATTGAGGCTATTTCACTCAAAAAACCTTGTCTAAAATCTTCTGATAAACCGAAACTAGCAAGCCAACTACTTGTAGTTACTTTACTGACTAAACCTTTTGGGGTTTTAATTGGTATTCCAGTATCTAATCTGGGTTTGATAATATCTTCAATTCTTTGAGAGGGAAGTGTTCCCGACCATGCGAACATAAGCACCATTGTCTTGCTTACAAATTGCTTAATAATTTCGGGTTCTCTGGATAAATTATCATTAACAGTTGCTGATTTATCTGCATTTAGTTCGACAAAATTGGGCGGCTGTCTTTGAGAAAGTTGGCGAATTTTAATACCTTGAATGAGCAAAAAAAGTAACGCCAAAATATGCAGACTAAAGGAGGCAATAGTAAATAGCGTTAATGTACTTACTGATCTTTGTCTTTTTTTGAATAAATGTACCATTTTGAAATTCGCCTTCTCAAGTTGTTCTATTATTTATGGCGTTGAAAACAGCAATTCCTCCGCCCATTGCCAAGGCTAAAGACACAATTGGAGCAAGAATTCCCAAGAAAATCATAAACCACATTAAATCAGGATCAGCATTGGCATCTTGTCCCGGACCATTAAGAATCACTGTCGCCGTTAGGATGGCCAGGATATTAAAGGAAATTTTAGCAATGCCAAGAGATAAAAATGCTGTTAGCCAAGCAAAAACTGGTTTTCCTTTAACGGGAAGCAATGATCCTCCTAATGCCACTGGACCTAAAGCTGCAACTAATAACATTGTCGCTTCAATCAGGTTTTGAAAAGCGTATTGCAAAGAGACTAGGAAACTTTTAATGGTAGTTTCTATATTAGATCCCAACAGAGTATTAAAAGATGTTTCCGAGATACTACCAAATCTAGATCGAATCTGGTTTACTTTGTTGTCCAGCCGATCTATCCAAAATTTATTTCCATATAGATTCCTATATTCTTGCCAGAGAAGATTGGTTTTATCTGCCGCTTGAACAAGGCAATGGCTTTGTCGATCTCCTTGCAGTAATTGACATGGTCTCAGCAGAGAACCTGCAACTTCCTCAGCTACGCTCATACTCAAGGCTTGCTGATAATTCTGATCGGCATCTGCTGAAGTTATGACCTGTTGATTGATAGTATTAAGAAAATTACGAACTCCCAATGTTAAATCAGCTAGAATGCTTTCTTTTCCTGAATTATTTAGGAGAATAACAACTATAAAAGGCCAGATCAAATTTGATATAGGCCGAGAATATTCTCCAGCTAAAACATCTTTAAGCCACTGGAGCATAAAAAACAAGAAAGTTCCTACAGCAAAAAAAATACCCAGATTTGTTAAAGTTCGATAAATATTATTGTTTGTATTATTCTGCAATAGATCTAGCCATTGACTGTTCCAGCTATCGACAAGACTTTGAGAAGTTGTAGCTCCAGTTGTAAAAACATCACTAATACCTGCTTGGGCCAGAGAATAATTCATATTAATCAATATAAGAGATATTCAAAGATTATTTGGCGCTTTTGACTGGTTTTCTGTTTTTCTTCCAAACAAATCCATTTGGGAAGTAGCTCTTAGAAGTCGAGCCGCTTGAGTAGCTGTTTCCAATCTCTCAAATCGATTTGATCCTTCTACTTGTTGAGAAATATCGGCTAAATTCAAGTTGGAATATTCCAGAGAATGATTCAAATGAATAGTTTGAGCTAAGTTTTCGCCATTGATTTTAGCCTGCTCGGTCTGAATTTTTATATTTTCTAGTTGCAGGCTCGCCTGACTGGATATCAATTTAGCATTAATGATTGGTGAAAGAG
>CAIPYC010000156.1 GCA_903869185.1 uncultured cyanobacterium
ATAAGATGGTTAACATATATGGCAACATCTACTGGAGCTTGTGAGAGAATCTGTCCAACCCTCCCTCCAAGCCTGTTGTTGCTAAAGGTCGGTCTGTGCCAACCAGCAATCACCAGATCTATCTTTTGCAAGAGAGCAACATCTGTGGTCTCTTTAACCACATCGCCGGAAATACGCACTATAGGCGAACCAAATTTCTCTTGTACAGGTGGGTTAAGCTCAGAAATCAAATCTTCTAATTGCGAAATTCTATCATGAACCAACTTTTCCACTTCAACCGGCGTACTGCCAAATTCGTAGTGTTGATCGACGGAAATCAAGCTCATCGGATAGATCGTGGCATAGGGGTTGCTTTCACCTGCTATTGCTACAGCCAGCTCTAAAAGAGCCTTCTGGCTAGTAGGATTAGAAACCGGAACCAATAAACGATAATTATCTTCTTTAGGCGAACTGGGTAAATTACTGGGTATTATTTCCTGTAGACGGATTGATTTTTTGGGATAAATCCACTCTAGAAGCGGGGATGTCATGAATGTGGTAACCAGAGCCATAATCACCAACATGGTGAAAAGCAATGGGGAAATCACTCCCAAGGTTAAACCGATATTTAGTACTATCAGCTCGGTCAGTCCTCTAGTATTCATCAGACAGCCTAGAGCAGCCGAATCTCTATTGCCAAAACCACCAGCCCTGGCAGATACATAAGTTCCCACGAATTTACCAATAATCGCAACCAATAAAATAAGTCCACATATGTACCAAAGAATCGGTTCGTTCAGCAGTCCTATCTGGGTTCTAAGTCCACTATAGGCAAAGAAAATAGGTAAAAGAAAGACCAGAACAAAGTCTTCTGTCTTTTCAGCTATCTCTTTAGCCATATCTCCGTTTTTTGGCATGATTACGCCAATTAAAAAGGCACCAAAGATCAGGTGAATGCCGATTGACTCAGTGATCACTCCACTGATTATGACCAGTATATAGATAAAAGCCAACATCGATTGGGTCATACGACCCCTCTGGTCGTAAATCCTACCCAATTGTTTCAACAAGAAACGTCCTACGGTAACCATGAGGACAATATAGATTAAAGCAAAGAGAATCGTTGGTATCGCGCCAATGATATTGTTGCTGCGGGTAATAGCAATTGTCATTGCCAATAAACACCAAGCAGTCACATCATCAACGGCAGCGCAACAAAGAGCCAGGGCACCCAATTTTGTATTCTGTAAATTATTTTCTGTGATAATACGGGCTAAAACGGGAAAAGCAGTGATCGAGAGGGATACCCCAATAAACATGGCAAAAGCCAGGAAAGAAACACTATTGTCAGAAAGATTAGGATAGATAAACAGAGCCAATACACTACCTAAAGAAAATGGCACTAATATACTAACATGTGATATGAGGATACCCACTTTTATGTTTCCCCTGAGATACTGGGGATTTAGCTCCAGTCCAATCAGGAACATAAAAAAAAGTAGCCCAATTTGAGAGAGGATATTTAAAATAGGGGTTGTCTCGGGTGGAAAGATACCAGCGGCCCAAGTTGGAGTCAGCAAACCAAATAAAGATGGACCCAGCATAATCCCAGCAACGATTTCTCCAATCACCTGTGGCTGCTTGATGGTGCGGAATGCAAGTCCAATCAGCCGTGACAGTCCGATCACTATGAAAATCTCGGCTAGAACCAAAACAATGGTTGACATATGTTCATCCTTTAGTTGGAAGATCTTCTAAGTAGTTTGGTATTGTTATAAAAAAACGAAATCAACTATCAATTTATATCATCATTAATTGTTAGGGGAAGAACTGTTAAGGAAATATTTGTAGATGGCATAGGCAATGGGTACCACTCCTGTCATAATACAGTGTTCATCAACGTGAAACTGAGGATGATGCAATGGATAATTCTGTTTATTTTCAGAACCCACTCCAAGTCTAAGCATACTACCGGGAGCATGTTCTAGATAAAGAGAAAAATCTTCTGCCCCTAGAGATGGTTCTGTTAGAATTTTTACGTTTTCGCGGCCCCAAGACTCCTTTGAGGCATCTTCCAAAATTTGCGTTAAAAAAGAGTCATTTTGGACTGATGGAACACCGCGAGTGTATTTAATTTGATAGCTAGCCTGGTAAGTTCTAGAAACATTGGACACAATGCTCTCGATCCAGTCTGGAAGATTAGCATGAGTTTCCGGATGAATGGATCTGACAGTGCCAGTCATTTTGACCTGGTCTGCAATGATATTGGGCGCTCTACCACCATTTATCTGCCCTATGCTCAAAACAAGAGGCCGCAGAGGATTCTGTGTTCTACTGATAGCCTGTTGCAAACTGGTTATAACTTGAGCTGCGATCCAAATAGCATCAACTGCCTCATGTGGTCTGGCCCCATGTCCTGATTCACCTTGAATGATAATCTCTAGATCATCGGTAGCTGCAGTCAGAGTTCCATATCTAATACCAATCGAGCGAGCAGGGATGCTAGGAAAAACATGGAGACTCAATATTGCATCTACTCCTTGCATAGCGCCATCTTTGATCATCCATCTTGCTCCTTGGGCTATTTCCTCAGCTGGCTGAAAAAGAAACCGAACTTTGCCCAATACAGCTTCCGGCAATTGAGATAGGATCATAGCCACTCCCAATCCAACTGTAGTATGAACATCATGACCACAGGCATGCATTACGCCAGGTTTGGAAGAGCTGTACCCCAGATTAGTTCTCTCTTCTATTGGTAAAGCATCCATGTCAGCACGCAGAGCGATCATTCTTTTGTCCTTACCTAAGCCTGAGAGCTCTCCTATTACTCCGGTCTTTCCCACTGCTTCTCTGACTCTAATTCCGCAGGAGGAAAGAACTCCAGCAACATAGGCAGAAGTTTGATATTCTTGTCCGCTCAGTTCAGGATTGGCATGCAAATGACGATGAATCTCTAAAAGACGAGGATTGAGCTTTTGGGACAGATTCTTGATTTGATCTAACATTTTTTGGGTATTACGATTCTTTTTGCCAATTAATGCTCAAGATGAAGTGTTTGTCTTTGTTGTGCAGAACGACGGGCCATATCAGCAACATCCAGACTGTAAAGGCTCTCTTGCACCCTAACATAGAGAGGCTTATCTTGCAAAATACTATCCAATACTAGCATTGTATCTTGGGCGATTAGCCCTTTGCGTTCCGGCGCTTCAAGATCGCTCTTTTGTCCTTGTTTGAGAAGATAGCCTCTTTCTCCCTCAAAGTAAAGCATCCCTTCTTCCCCATGAAGCTCCAAAGTTCTGGCGGATTGGCAAAATACCTCTCCTTTGCCATAAACCACTTCGGCAATTAAATCGTCAGTGATTAACTGAGCCTGACATAAGCAGGATCTATAGTTTCCAGATGGGTTATCTGCTGGTAATTCCCACCAATAGCGATCGGCGCAATACACTCTATTAAAGGGTCCCAACAGATCGCTCAAACGGTGAATGCGAGAAAGTGCGCCAACTAGAGGAAAACCGAATAATGTTTGATTATAGGTCCAACGTTGGCCTACTGGTGTTTTAGGGCTTATGGTCACATAACGAGCCAAAAATACTTTTCCTATGAGATGTAGGTTTTTTTTGGCTATCTGATGTACACCGCCCAAAAGCTCAATATGTTCAACATGGAGCATGAGACCTTTTTTTCTTGCCAGTTCTATGAGCTCTCTGGCTTCTTGAGGATCCAAAGATAGTGGATATTCAACCACAACATGCTTGTGTCCCTCTAGCGCAGCCCGGGTTACAAGTCCATGATCGCTATTGATATTTGATACGAAGATCAAATTCAAAGAAGGATCCTCAACTAGATCCCGCCATGATTCCATTTTCTTGAGAGAATATTTTTGGGCAAAACTACTTACATTGTAGGGGCTGTTGCCTGCAACGCTTTTTAGTTTTACTCTAGAATCCTGAGCAAGAGCCTGCGCTCTTTTATCTGCCACAAAACCAGTTCCCACTACTCCCACATTGATGCTCATGACAAAAATACTAAATACATTCTGTGAATATTGAAATATAAGTAAATCTTATTATATATTTAACTACTAATCTCATTGCTAATGGCTGTAAAACTTTTTGGCTTTTTCCCTTAGTATCATAGAAGCATCGAGAGATGCTTAAAAAATCAAAAACTTCTTACTAAATAAGGAAAAATCTATCATGGCAACCTATAAAGTAACACTGGAATCTCCATCGGGAACCAAAACAATTGATGTTCCAGATGATCAATATATTCTCGATGCAGCAGAAGAGGCGGGATTGGATTTGCCTTATAGCTGTAGAGCTGGGGCTTGCTCTACCTGCGCTGGTAAAATCAAGTCCGGTAAAGTAAACCAAGGAGATCAATCCTTCTTGGATGATGATCAGATTTCAGCAGGTTTCGTTCTTACCTGTGTTGCCTACCCTGTTTCAGATGTTACTATCTTAACTCACCAAGAAGAAGAATTGTACTAAGTTACTTAATTCATCTTTTAGCAGGGTTTGTGGTCATTCCAACCCTGCTTTTGTTTGCCTTGATAGTCTAAAATTAAGTTAAAATGGCTAAATATATGACGCTCATGCAGAGTTTTTACACATATCCCTAACCAAAGGAATAATTCAATGAGAATCTTAGTTCGTGTCCTCTTAGTTTGTCTCTTGGCATTGAGTAGCCTGGGTTTGTTGAACCCTAATGTAGCTCTTGCTGAAACTACCCAGTACGAGAATGCGGTGGATAAAAAATTGACTACTGAATATGGACAAAAAATAGACCTTAACAACAGCAGTATTCGCGACTTCCGTGATCTACGAGGTTTTTACCCCAATCTAGCTAGCCTGATAATCAAAAACTCTCCATATAATTCAGTAAAAGACGTTCTATCTATTGCTGGTTTAAATGAAAAACAAAAAGAACTATTACAGGCAAACCTAGATAAGTTCAGTGCAACTGAATCATCTGTTGAGCTGATAGAGGGTGGCGACCGTTACAACCCTGGCGTATATTAAGTTAAGTAATCGACCTGAAATTTTGCGCAGTTCTCTAATACAGATACTGCGCTTTTTAGACTAACCCACTTTTTAGTCTTTTTCGCAAGACTGTATATATCAACCAGATTGCCAAAATAGCGAGGGTTGCCAGACCAAACTGTAAAGAGAAATTAATCATGGTTTCCAATGGTACTAGCTGACCTAGAATAAAAGCCAGAGAAATCATCACTACAGCCCACAAGGAAGCACCAGCAAGATTACAAAGAAAAAACCGACTATATGGCATCTGGGCAATACCAGCCAAAGGTCCAGCAAATACACGCAGTAAAGTAATAAAGCGACCAAAGAACACAGCTTTATCGGCATTCTTGCTAAACTTCATTCTTGCTTCTTCTAAATCTGACTCTTTGATTTTAAAAATGCTCCCAACTTTAACCAGGAGCGGCCATCCGCCTTTTCTGCCTATAAAATAGCCAATGTTATCTCCCAAAACAGCTCCTGCAATTGCGGTGACTAAAACTATCGGGTAGCTCAATTCGCCGGCACCTGCTAGAAAACCTCCAATTATGGTTATGGTTTCACCAGGTATAGGTATTCCCATATTTTCTAGGGTAATACCGGCGAATATTGCCCAATAACCATATTCACTGGTGACGTTTCGTATTGTTTCAAGTGAGAGGATTTCCACTACTATCCCTGCTTTACAAATATTAACATTTCCATTGTAGAGCCAACAGGAAACTTTTTTCTGGTTTTTTCTAGGTTGGCAATGCAAGTCCGGGTCTTAGTCTTGCCCACTTCCCTTTTTCTTTGGAAAAACTCATACAATCGACTACATCCCATTCAGTCTCAATTAAATCATCTTGAGTACGAATATTGACATTGATAACTGGTTCAAGAGGATTAAAGTCTGGATACTCTGACAAATGAACCTGGAGGTGTTGGCTCTCAACTGCATGATAGATAATGCAGCTATCCACATATTCACAGTCTATACAAATACACATGTGAGCTCCTAGATTGAATAAACCCAATTTAACAAAAAATTGTTAGACTAGGACTGCTCATCTTCTTGGGAATACTTTTGCTGCAGGTATATAGAGCTGTTGTAAAGTTCCTCACGCCCCTCACGTACAACTTTTATCTGATTGCCAAAATGTTCTGTTAGATTTGTCAGATATCTTTCGATTTTTCTCAAGACATCTTCAGCATAGTTGTCAGCTCCGGCCTTTCTTTCATCAGATTCGGCAATCACCTGATTTTGGTACCGTTCTAATTCGCGAGAAGCATTGATGCGGATATTCTCGGAATCCGTAATAGTCTGCCTCAATTTTTCCTGACATTCCTGTTCGATACTACGACGAATATTTTCTGTTTCAATAATGGTCTGCCTCAGTCTTGCATCACAATCTTGAGTAGTTGCAAAAATCAACTGTTGCGACTGAGCCTCGGCTTGGCGTACAATGCCGTTCTGGTCAAGCAAGGAGGCTGATTGTTTTTCTGCCATCTCAATGATCATTTTGCTATCTTCCTGGGCCTTTAATAGAATCTCACCCTGCTGAGTGATTATCTGATTTGCTCTGGCGAAGGCATCTGGAAGGTTTGTTCTAATATGGTCCAATTGTTCAAGAAGTACTTCTTCTTCAATCATGGTTTTGCCGCTTAAAGGAATCCGCGGACTATCCAATATCATTTCTTCAAGGCGGTTTAGCTCTTCTTCAAGGCTGAAATTATTGTTCGATGATTGACTATTAGATTTATGGTTCACACTGAGAGACATAGGATTGAAATTTTGTCACTTATCAGACTTAGATTAACTATAATGCATCAAAATATCTTTGGCTACATTTTCAGGAACCAAATGAGATATTGAGCCACCAAATTGGGCAATTTCTTTAACTATACTACTACTGAGAAAGCTGTATTCTTTGCTTGTAGCCAGAAAAACAGTTTCCACCCCAGACCAAAGAGTTTGATTGGTATGAGCCATTTGTAACTCTTTTTCGAAATCCGATAAAACTCGCAACCCCCTCAAGAGAACCCTGGCTCCCTTTTGTTTAGCATATTCTACCGTCAACCCAGTAAAACTATCAATCTCCACGCTGGATAAATGCATAGTACACTTTTTAATCTGCTCAATACGTTTCTCCTGAGAAAATAGAGCATTCTTACTGGGATTACAGAGAACAGCCACAATGACATGATCAAAAAGCTTAACTCCCCGCTCAATGATATCCAGATGCCCAAAGGTAATAGGATCAAAACTTCCTGGATATATGGCAACCATTAGTCAAAGACTCATTATTTTGGTTATTCACTTAAATTATTCTATATGCTCTAGGGCAACAGACACAGGGGACAGTTGAACTTTTTCAACTCGTGGTAGATAGCCCAGCCATTGGCGTGACGCTTTTTCAAATGCTTCTGGGCAGCCGCTGGCATAGAACTTTGTACAGCCTAGAGAATGCCTGGAAAGATTGCTAAGTCCCAATAGTTCGAGTTCCTTCTCTGCAGAAGTCCTGAGATATTTGGCAGGGTCAATCAGGTTTATCTGTTGCGGTATTATTTCCCGGATAACGGGCTCTAGATGGGGGTAGTGCGTACAGCCATATATCAACGTATCAATCTCATTATTAAGGAGCGGAAAAAGATATTTAGAGACGATCTCCCTGGTTTGAGGCTCAAAAATCCGATTAGACTCAACAATTGGCACAAATTCCGGGCAACCCACTTGCCAGACTAAAACCGACTTATCAATCTCCTTAATGGCATTGAAATAGGCATTACTGTTGGCTGTTGCCTGGGTGGATATCACTCCAATTCTTCTGCCACACTGTACAGCTGCCAAGGCACCTGGAAAAATAATACCCAAAACAGGGAAGTCGAATTCTTTTCTGACTGTTTCCAAGGCCAAGGCAGAACTTGTATTACAGGCCATAATCACCATTTTAGCCCCCTGACTTTCCATCCAATGAAGAATTTCTCTAACAAACTGAGTAATTTCTTCACTAGAGCGGTCACCGTAGGGAAGTCGTTCTGTATCAGCTAAATAAATGATGGATTCGTGCGGCAAATGCTTATGGAGTTCTCCTAGAACTGTCAATCCCCCTACCCCACTGTCAAATACCCCAATTGGTTGCTTTCTCAAACTTCTCATAGACACCGAAAAAACTTTCTGATTATTTAAACACAAAATCAAAGAAAAAGTAAATATACTTAATGTTGTATTTTTTGAACGTACTCTAGTATGCCCTTGGCAATTGCATTAGCCATTTGGGCTTGAAAATTAGCATTTGTTAGATTGACAGCATCTTCATTGCCTGTAACATAACCAACTTCGATCAATGTAGAGGGCATCTTAGAGTTTCTTAGAACATAAAAACGGGCATGTCTGATACCTCTTGGATGAACATTCATGTTTTGAATGATACTGTGATATATTGTACTGGAAAGAGCCGAATCGCCAAAGTAGTAGACTTCTACGCCATTAACATCAGACCTATTTTGCTCTATGGAATTGGCATGAATACTGACAAAAAGATCTGCTCTGGCAGCATTAGCCATATCTGTACGACCCTGTAAACTAACAAAGAAATCACTATTGCGAGTGAACACAACCTGCATCCCCTTATTTTCCAGGATTTGTCCTACCTTTTGAGAGATTGCCAGAATGATGTCTTTTTCTTGAATACCGCCTATCCCTAGTGCTCCGGTATCTTTACCGCCGTGACCAGGATCAAGTATTATAAGAGGCTTGCTTCGATTGATATGTCCCAGGGGAGATGTGTGTCCAAGCTCATTGCTGCCAGCGAGAAAAATACTAGGTTTAGATGTTTTCAATACAAGACTCAGCAATTGTGGATTGACTTGGGCTAATCTATCCACTTTTGTACCCGTAGAAGGCTTAACAAGGATTGTTACAGATTGATCTGTTTCTTGACGTAAACGCAGCTCATAAATTGGACTATTATCTCCCAAAGAGGGGCCAGATGGAGAATCCGCCAATTGGGCATGAGAAATCCTGATCTCATAGGCACCCAATGCTCTATTCCAGACCATATCGCCATGAATAGGACGATTTGCTCTGATTAAAAGCTCGTTATTAGAATTTAACTCTGCCCCGTATATAGTAGCAACGAGGAAGTTGCGGGAAGGATAGCTAGGCTGACGATAATTATTGGCACTGTTATAGCTGGAAGGATAGCTAGGCTGACGATAATTATTGGCACTATTGGTATTGTTGCTATATCCACCACTGACACCTCCCCGAGGAAAGAGTAAAACTCCCCCCAGTGCGCTGTAGGCTGCCATCCAGTCAGGTCCTTCGGAATCTACTGAAAGAGTAATGCCAGCCCCTTCCGGCATTTGTCTAAATTCAGCTCGCGTAACTCCTATATGATTGACTGCAATAACCTGATTGATTAGCCCATTTGGCAAAAGAGCCCCCCCAAGTTGAATATCAACCGAATTGCGATCAATACTGCGCTGAATTAAAATACCATCACGAGTTCCATTGCGTCTTAGATTGACAAATAATCCACTTCTGGTTAACTGTAAATCGGAATTGTTAAGTAAGCTTCTGGGGGTATATCGTGGTGCGTTATTGGGTACAGATGGTGCAGGAGGTGAATAAGAATTATCGCCACTACTTCCAGTCTGTAAATTTGGCAAGGTTACTGTCCAACGCATGGAAGTCAATCCCTTTACCTTGACTTGCCTTGGATCAACTGTATAGCCTGGAGCAAACTCTATGACTAACCTGGTAGTACTAGCGTCAAATTGACCAACTCGTATGCTTCTAATCTCCCTGCTGATTGGTTGATTGACCGGTGATCGATCCAATTGGGTACCTGGCAAATCAATAATGATTCGAGAGGGGTTACTAATCAAAAGAGCCTTAGGCTGTACAGGTTCTTCTGTATTGAAATACAATCTGTTTTCACTGGTGTCAAAGCGCCAGGACAATAGTTTGCCAGCCCAAGCAGGGCTAGCTAGAAGAAAGAAACTAACCGAAGTGAGAAACAAAAAATAAAAGCGCACGGAGATTGCCTCTCATTCAGACAATATTGGATAGAAGACTACTATTCTACTATCTTGGTTTCAAGACGGCTGATTCTGTTGTGTTTTTTTCAGAACCAGGCTTAGCCAACTTGGAGTAATAAAAGTCGTTAGGATGATCATCATGATGATAGCTGCAATTATCGAATCTGGCACAGAATCGTTGGCTGATCCTATAGATGCAAACACTAAACCGACTTCTCCTCTGGGAATCATCCCCACTCCCACAGCCAATTTGTTGAGATCGGTATTCCAGAGAGAAAG
>CAIPYC010000157.1 GCA_903869185.1 uncultured cyanobacterium
GGAATAAGAAAGATAATCAACCCTTCCGCTTTCACTATCATCAAGAACAAGCATTTAAAGCAGCTTTGGCTGAATTACCCTATGTTTTAACCACAGGAACAGGGTCAGGGAAAAGCTTGACTTATATTGTTCCTATTTTTGATGATTTGTTGAAAAATCCGGAAATACAGGGAGTTAGAGCAATTTTAGTTTATCCAATGAACGCTCTAATTAATTCCCAAAAAGAAGAAATTGATAAGTTTTTGAATCAAGTTTCTAACAGCCATATCAGAGTTGAACAATATACCGGACAAGAAACACTAACTAAAAAAACAGAAATTCAAGAAAATCCACCACATATTCTCCTCACTAACTATGTGATGTTGGAATTAATGCTAACTCGTACCCATGAAGAAAAATTAGTTACTTCTCCTAATTTAAAATTCTTAGTTTTAGATGAATTACATACTTATAGGGGTCGCCAAGGCGCAGATGTTGCTCTTCTTATTCGCAAACTCCGTACACGCTGCAAACAAAACCTGCTGTGTATAGGCACTTCAGCAACCATGTCTACAGAAGGAGATAGAGAACATCGTCGTCAAACTGTAGCAGGAGTTGCTAGTAAATTGTTTGGAGTAGAAGTAAAAGCAGAAAATGTTATCAATGAAACTCTAGAAACCGCTATCAAGCGTCCTCAACCTACAGAGGAGGAATTAAAGTCAGTTTTGAAAAATCGGGAGTCGAACAACAGAACCCTAGAAACTTTTAGATCTAACCCTTTAGCTGCTTGGATAGAAATGAACTTCGGACTAAAAGAAGAAAAAGAAGGGTTTTTAGTTCGTCGTACTCCCATTTCTTTAGAAGCAGGTGCAAAACAACTATCAGTAATAACCCAAGTACCCTACCAAAACTGTTTAGATGTTCTCAAGGAGATGTTTTTATGGGGTAGTCAAACCAAAGGACTAGCTTTTAGACTGCATCAATTTATCTCTCAAGGTGGTAGCGTCTATGCCACTATAGAAAAGTCAGATAAACGTTTTCTCACTCTAGAAGGTCAATATAGCACAACAGAAGATCGTTTGTTGTATCCTCTTGTCTTTTGTCGAGAATGCGGACAGGACTATTATGTAATCAGATATGATGCTAATTGCCATAACATTACTCCCAGACTAGCAAATAGTTTAGACAGTAGTGATGATGACATTGCTGAAGGTTATCTCATCTTGGATAGATCTGGACTTTGGGAGAATTGTGATCTAGATATACTGCCTGATAGTTGGTTTAATGAAACAAAAAAAAGAGGCAAAGTTCCTAAAAAAGACTATGAAGCCTTTATCCCTAAAAAATTACAAGTTTTACCCAATGGACAATTAACAGAGTCTCTTTTGCAAGGAACTAGCTGCTGGTTTGTTCCACAACCCTTTATCACCTGTCTCAACTGTGGTGTTGTTCACGATAAACGTAAGAAGGAGTTTGTGAAACTCTCTAGATTAAGTACAGAAGGCAGAAGTACCGCTACTACTCTACTTTGTCTTTCTACAGTCAGTCGTCTTAAGTCTAGTCCGGCAGTTCAACCAAAGGCCGCTAAAATTCTCAGTTTTACTGACAACCGTCAAGATGCTTCTTTGCAAGTAGGACACTTTAATGACTTTATACAGACTAGTTTTCTGCGCAGCGCGCTCAATGGAGCACTTCAAGAAAATCAATCTTTGACTCATCGAGATCTTGCTACTCGAGTAGTTGAATATATGAACTTATCTCAGGAGCATTATGCCAACTCACCTGCTGACTATGGTATAGGTAAGCAAATTAATTTAAAAGCTTTTAACAACCTCATTGAATATCGACTTTATGAGGACTTAAAAAGAGGGTGGCGTATTGTACAACCTAATTTAGAACAGTCTGGCTTATTAGTAATTGAATATCCAGAACTAAAAGAAATTTGCGGAGATCTTCAACTTTGGCAAAAATACTCCCATACGGTACTCTTACAAGCTACTACAGAACAGCGATATCAGGCAGCTAAAACACTTTTAGACCTTTTACGCAGAGAATTCGCCATTGATGCGGTTCTTTTGCAACCCAATAAAATAGAAGAGTTAAAACGTGATGTAAGACAATCAATTAAAGACCCTTGGAAATTTGATGAAAATGAAGAGATTGATGGGGCCAAATGGGCAACTATAGAATCAGGCCACAATAAGAGAAAAGATATAGTTAAACTGACTTCTAAAGCAAAAATTGGTCGTTTTTTGTGTTCTGAAAAAC
>CAIPYC010000158.1 GCA_903869185.1 uncultured cyanobacterium
ACAAAATAGATAGGATATTCTTTATTATTTGTGGTGAAGAGTCCATCTATAGTCCGCGAGAGTTCTTTGACTTCGACTGAGGTGAATTGATAATCTGACGCTCTTTGGCTGGGCTGGTCTATTAGTTCAAATAGGGCCTCTGGCAAGATTTGAAAGAGTTGATAGAATAGATTATCTGTTCTCATCTAGATGGTTTCAGCGCAAGGGTATTAGTGTATTTTACAATCAGGTGATACAATTTAAAGTCCCTGCTCATAATTAGGAAGATGACAATACTTATCTTATTTATTATTCTGAAGTAGGTTAGCCATTTTGTTTAATTTCCTGCCAATTTCTTGCATGATATAAAAAAAAGTAAAAAATCTGAGTAGATCATTTAGAGATATTTCGTCATATGGTAGTACAAGTTTTTCTGATTGTAATCTATCATTAGCCTTAAACAAAGCATCATCAAGTTTAGGGAGAAAAAGCTGATGAACTTTCATTTTGATAACAGTTGAAAGTTCTAACAAAGCTGCTGAGGTTTCCCAAGATAAATAGGTTAGATGGTATGACATATTCTGCCATAGTCTGTCATTTTCTCTAGTTAGTATTGTATGTTCCATTGTCAGCATATGTTCCCAAATCCTGCGTATTAAAACACCCAATTCCAATTCAACCTGGTCTTGTGATAACTTACCTGATGGATCTTGCTTGATCTCTTTCCATAATATTCGTTCGTTTTGAAAAGAAGAGATAATTTGAACTTTTAAAGATTCTGCTTGAGATTTTTTGTATTCACCAGTCAAAGCAGCCTCCATAATTAAATCATAAAATTCTTTAAGCTTAATCAGTTTTTCAGCCAAAGATTTTCTGAGCTCATGTTCTGCAGGAGTAGGAAACAAAAAATAATTGATTAAAAGCGCCACAATGATACCAACTAAAGTTTCCAAAAATCGCACCCAGGCATAAAACCAAGGGGAACCACCATGTTCCAAAATGACAATTGCAGAGACATAACCAGCCAACTTAGAGGCTTCTTCAAATTTCCATGAAGCCAGAATGCTGGAGAAAAAAACGGCAATACCCAGAGAAAATACATTTGATCCTAAGAGCACTGCAAAAATAGCACCACCAATTGCTCCAATGATCGTTCCAATAACTCTTTGCAGGGCTAAATTATAAGTACTGCCATAGGTTGTAGCCGTAACAACAATGGATGCAATTACAGCGTAGATAGGATAATTAAAATGAAATTGTTTAACAATCAAATAGGAAACAGCAGATGCCATAGCTATTTTAAAAATTGCTTTAATTTTAAAGATTGTCATACTAATTATTATAAAAAGATTCAATTGAAAAACAATAAGGGGACAAAAAGCCGGACCTCTTCGCCTTTTCGGGATTAAAAATACTAGGATAAAATCAACCCAAGAGAATTTCAATTGTACGTTTAAATAATTCTTTTGGCAGAGCTTTACTTAAACCAACTGAGGCCAATGGTAATATCGACAACCCGATTAGAATCGCCATTGTTCTAATATCCATAGGGACGATACGCATCTTATCTATTATGGAAAAACTACTTTGAATATCGGCTAGGACTGATATATCCGGATTTCCAAGAAGGTTTTCCCTCTCAGGGGAATTTTTTATATCCAGCCATTTTTTGGCAAATTGAACTACATATTCTTGTCCCAGTGCGCCATATTCCAATTGTCCCCTATATTGAACCGATATCAGTTGTCTTGTGAATAGAAACATTGGAGCTATCAACCAGAGGAAAGCTATTATAAGAACCACAAATATTGAATTATTTATAGCTTCTAGGAATGTTTTGTGAATTGAAAGTGCTTTAAGTTCGCTAGCAGATACAGTTGCTGAAAAGCTAAAAACAACGCCAACAAAAGCAAATTGTGCATTAGATACAAATCTTAGTCCAGCGGCGCGATCAGGATGTGTGGGATTCAAATCCAGATCAAGGCAGGACATATGCCAAAGAAATTTATTCCATAAAACCGTAATCCACATCCAACGGACAGTAAGAAAAATAAATAGGGGCTTACTGACCATAAAATACCAAATGATAATAGGCTGACTAGGAAGCCATTCGCTACCAAGATGTAAACTGTATGTTTTTAAACTAGCAAAAGAAACTATATAAGCAACCATCAATATAAATATTTCCGGCAAATTCGAGTTATGTAGCAGCGAATTTTTTTTAATTGCATTTTCAAATTTATGATGGTCTTCTTCCCGAATCACTCCGGTGTGAAGAAATTCTTGGGCAACATTTATGAGAATTCTATCGGCAAAACCTTCAGAAAAAATCAACAAAGGAGCGGCAACAAAAAAACGAATATTAGGGATTATAGCCAGCAAAAGCGCTTGCTCTTTTCCCTGCATCATTAACAATAACAATAAAGGTAGCCAGGTAATTAAAATAAAAACGAGAAGCCTTTTCGTTGGTTGTAACAATGATCTTTGACGCAAGAATCGGTAGTAAAGACCGTCCTTAATAAATGAGAATGAATTTTTCACAAGGGAACCTCAAAAAATAGTGAGAATTACTTTTGCCCTGATTACTCTTTATATATTACTAATATATTACTAGCTTGATGTGTCTCTTTTATCTCTACAATAACCCGATTTGAATATCCTAATCTTGTAGAGGGTATCTCAATTTTGCAGTAAATATTTATACTTAGATTTAATATAGATTTATTGCGAATTCTTAAGAAATGTGCGCGATTACCCTGTATATAAAACAAGGAAAAGATCTAGAATTATAATCTAATGGAATGTATTTGAATATTTGTAAATATTTCTAAATTAATAGTAATTAAGAACTAGTGATGCAAATTATTGAAAATAACGATCAAGATGTCTTGAATTACTGTACTAAATTTTTGGCTAGAGAGAATGATGATAGTCGGCATAACTTTGGTCAATTCAGTGATAATGATCCTAGGGGCGGAATCTCTGAGGCATGGCGATTTCCGATCATTAGTGCTTATAGTGATGGAAAAAATTTCCAGCAAAATTACGCTTTTAACAAAGTAATCTTGATTTATAAGCAGCAGAAAGCATTACCAGTCAAAGATGTATATGTTGTTGGGACTTTTGCTAATCTATATGAAGCAATCCCTTTAAAAAAAGTGCTTTTTTTAGAAGAAGAAACCAGCTATTATGCTCTTTCGGTTGTGATACCTAAAGGTGAAGTCCATACCTATAAATTTGTAGTAGACGGTCAGTTTATAGTTGATCCTATCAATCCACAAAGAGTGGTATTAGATAATGGGAAAGAATGGTCACGCTTCTTTGGTGAGCTTTGTACGCATCCCCTGAGCTTTGAAAAGTGGGAATTTAATATTTTAGAGCGCTTTGTCAATCATCTTTTGCCCTTTGAAACAGAAGAAGGGAATAATTTTTTGAACCGCTACTACAAATTTCTAGATAGTCAAAGCAAAGAAACACAATATGCCTATGCTTATCGTCTGGATCAATCTGTCGGTGCAGTAAATTTTATTGACAATATTTTAGCCAGAGAAGAAAAGCACCATTTAATTGACTACAAACTTTGTCTAGCTCAAATCAATCAAGTACTAAGACAGCGTAATCCTTATGTTGACCCTGAAGAGATGGACAAGGAGATATACGTTCAACTCTACCAAGAAATGGCAACTGATCAAGTTAATGGATGGGATCCCAAGCAATATTCAAGTCCACTGTACTTTCTCAAATTATTGCGCCGTCATACATATACAGGAGCATTTTCCCATCCTAAATATGGTGGTAATATAGGGGGATCAGGCTGGGCATATTTAAGTGAAAGATATAAGGACCAACAAGGTAATACATTATTTGATTGGTCCAAAGCAATTGAACGACCCTTAGGAGTTAATACCGAGTATCACGGTTAATCTTTTTTTTCAAGGAGAAATTCATGCAAACACATTTTGATGTAGTGATTATTGGCAGTGGTGGTGGAGGTTCTCCCATTGCACATACTCTAGTTAAAGCTGGAAAATCAGTCTTGGTTTTAGAAAAAGGACCCTTATTTCAACCTCAGTATCTCAGATCTGATGGTTTGAGTGATTTCAAAAGAGATGAACTAATTGCAGATGGTTCAGAAAAGCGGATTCGTCTACCGGGCGTCGTCAACCAAGATGAAGCTTTCTACTCCAGTCATGTTGAACCTGATATCAATGATGAACCACACATCTATCTAGATCGAGATGGAAAAGACCGTGCCACAATTGAAGGCTATACAGCACAAGTGATTGGAGGAGGAACTCAAATCTATGGAGGAGTATCTTTAAGATTTACCCCGACAGATTTAAAATTACAAAGTTTTAATGCAGGTCGAAAGGATCTAAAAGAAGACCCCAATAGCGATGTTCAAAGAGAAGCTAGAGACTGGCCAATCAGCTATGAAGAACTAGAACCTTACTATGTTAAAGCTGAAGAGTTAGTTGGTCTAAACGGAACGGTAGACAATCAACTCAAACCTTTTAGTAAAAACAGCTATCAACCACCTCTGCAACCTAATCCCATTAGTAACTATGCCAGATTGGGGATGGAACAACTAGGTCAGCAAATTCCCTACAAAGGTCAACCAGTTAAACCATATCGCACTCCACTGGCAGTTATCACTCAGGATCATGAGCCAAGTGGACGGAAAGTTCCTCAAGATCCAGAAACCTTAAAAACCAGTTATGTTAATCGTTTTGGTTGCCCTCTAGGGGTTAAATCTAATACTTGGGTCTCTTTACTAAGTCCTTTAGCTAAAGAGCCCAATTTAGAAATACGTACTAACTGCGTGGTAACCAATCTTGAATGCCTAGACTCAAAAATCTCTCAAGTAGTCTACCGTGATCCTAGCGGTAATACTCGTTATGTAGAAGGCAAAATAGTCGTAGTTGCCTGTTCTGCGATTGAATCAATTCGGTTACTTAAACTTTCAGCCCAACTTAATCCAGCATTTGATCAACGGATCAACCAAAATGACCTTCTGGGTAAGTATTTTTTAACTCATTGTTTTGGTGGTGCTAGTGCTTTAATGCCAACCCGTAATGATAAATCAAAAGCTCTAGATGCAGATTGGGCTATTGACTGTTGTGCAACTGAGGATTTTCTCAAAAATAATGGACTATGGGCAGGAGGAGCTATTTATAATAACACTTCAGATCAAGCTTTACCTATTTCTCTAGGGCGCACTCATGGCAGTCAAGACTTAGATACTCTGTGGAAAGGTTTTATAGATGATACAACTTTAGCTGGTCAAAAATTAGCAGATTTTCTCGATCAAAGCTTAGGACGAGGACTTTCCGTTAGTTTTATGGCAAATCAAGTCCCTTTAAAAACTAACCGCATTGAACTGCATCCAACTATTCAAGACAAATGGAAACGTCCTGTTGCTTATATTCTAAAGAAATGGCATACACATGATCAGTATTTAATGAATACTTTAGCTCAACAGTGTCGCAAAGTTCTAGATATGGGAGCAGCTAGTGCTCCAAATGGTGAATTTACATATCAATTTGAAGGTGCTGGGGGGGTTTACATGGCTGAAAATGGTTTAGCTCGTATTGCTAACCATGTTCTAGGGGGAGCACGTTTTGGGAGCGATCCCCAAGACTCAGTTCTAGATCGTGACTGTCGTGCGTGGAATTTCGACAATCTTTATGTCGTTGATGGTTCCTTTATGCCTACATCAGGAGGTGCTAACCCAACCTTGACTATTCAAGCTAATGCCTTCCGAGTTGCAGATGAATTACTTAAGAGGTTGTAAACTTCATGGATCAATTATTTAATGATATACATGATGGGAAATTTGACGAACGTTTTAGCTCTCCTTGGAATGAAATCTTTAAGGTAGTCTTTTTTCCCGATAGAATTTATCATGCGTCATATTTGAATGCTACTCGAAGTTCTCGCTATCGTTACAATGTTCAAGAAGTACGCAGTTATCTAGATATCAATGTGATGAAGGGAGAGGTGTATCTAGATGGTAACTTTCTAAGTAATTTTTTGCGTATAGAATACTATTCTAATCGTTTAGTAGAGCAAGCTAGGGAGAAAAAACGCTTTGTCAAAAATGATGTGATTGCTTGGGTTAAAGTTTTACCCACAGACGATGCAAATATTGCTGAATCTAGAGTTAAATTACATTATTGTCCTTGGATTAATGCTTATCAAGTCGAAATATGGCAAACTCTGGAACCGCCTGCTACTAACTATCATGACTTTAAAATTCTAGATCAGATGGGACGTGGTGGTTCAATTACTCGTATCAAGGCATTTAACCCTGCTCTACAAGAGATTAAAGAATTGAAACAATTGCTCTTGGCTTTTCGGGAAAACGATCGTTCCTTTCCAGCAGGATATCAAATTAATGATGACCAAGCGGCTTGGGATAATGCTTATTTACGCTCGCATCAGGAACCACGTACTCAAGAACCTAGTTCCTCTCAAAATACCATTGCTGATCAGAACTATCTTATTAACTTTCAGCGAGGTTGGTATTTAGACGCTCAAAAGATTCAGCCAGTTCGTTATCGTAACGCCATGATGGATGATAGTAATCCAGATCGTAAAGATGACAATATTATCGAAATGCGTTGGATAGTGCAACGAGAATTAGGGGGTTCGAATATCTTCTTTCATGAAGTAACCATTCCACCAGGTAAGGTAGAAGGAACTCATCAACATATTGGAACAGAGGAACTTTACTATATTGTTCAAGGAGAAGGAATTGCTTATCTGAGAGTGGGAGATGACCCTGCTACAGAACAATTTCCGACAGTACAACGTAATGTCATGGGCCTTGGTTACAAAGACTTTAAAGAGCTTCCTGTTAAACCAGGAAGTGTAATTTTTACCAAAAGTGGCGGCATGCACGGTATTCGCAATCCAGGAACCGAACCTTTAAAATTTGTGGCTTTTCTGTATCATACTAATTAATTTATGTTTATTGTTCATTCTGATAGTGTTTTTCGAGTTGATCCGACAGTTTCTCCTGAATATAATGTAAGCAATCCTCTCCTAAAGTTACTTAACTTACTAGAAAAAGCTCATTTAGCTGCTGAACGGGATTTTTATGTCATAGATCAACTTCAATTTCTCTTTCCTTTTAACTCTCTAACATCCTATGGTCCAAAAGGAAATGATGCTAATATTCTTGATCCTAGTCAGCAAGACAACAAGAGTGATTTTCAAAAGCAAAATGTCAAAGATTTCCTCACCAGTGATACTTTTTTAATTCGAGGACTAGTTAATGTCGGTGATTGGACAGGTCCATTTATACGTATATCTTATCGAGGTGGTCCAGATTCTCAACTTTCTCAAATAGCTAATCATCAGCTAGGAGAAAAAATCAAACTCTGGATTAAAGTAACAGGAGTCGCTACTTCAACTTTAATTACAGTTCCCTATAATCCTTTAAGTGATCGGTATGAAATTGAATTATGGGGATATCCTGATAATAATCTCAGAGAGCACTTAGATGAGCAAGGTCAAGAAGCCTTTGATAAAGGATCGCTACAAGTACGAACTGATTTAATACATGGAAGCATTTCAGACTTTAATAGAGAAGGATTAAACGATCGCTACATGATCGAAGTTGCTTCTAGCAACACTATGCACCCTATCCTTCCTTTACATATTGAACTAGCTTGGACAGATATGAGTGAGAAATTTTGGGATTCTCAAAATGGGGACAACTATCATTATGAGTTCAATATGATTCTCAGAGGATGGGAGCATTTTTTAGGAACAGGTATTAGTCCTAATCCACATGGGGGAGTTGGTTTTCTGGAATATCGTAATTTAATGTCTAACTATTTTCAATATGCACAAAGAAATGAACTCGGTCGCCAGTTAAATTCCTGGAATTTTAATGCCTTTGGAACTAAAAATCATGGTAATCAGTTTGAACCGTTTTTCAGCGTTGATTATATGGATTTACATATTCTCAAAGGTAATTGCGGTATAGGTCTACATCGTCATCGAGATAATCAAGAAGTCTTTCTGATGATGGAAGGTCGAGGTTATATGGTAGTGGGTGATTGGTGTAAAATGCCCGAACGTGAACGTTGTTTTGAAATTCGCACTCTCAAATCTGGTCACTTTGCTATGCTCAAAGGTGGTAACCTCCATGCATTAATGAATTCGACAGATGAAGATGTCTCTCTCTTTATGTTCGGTGGATACGATTAACTAATCAAAAATCAAAAAGGAATTTGATATGGTTTCCCAACAGAAAGGCATGGGCGCAATTCCCTTTATTGGTGGTGTTGCTTTCCGTGTGTGGGCACCTTTTGCTTCAAAAATCTACGTTAGTGGAACTTTTAACAATTGGTCAATGACAAAACATCCCTTAGACTCGGAAGGGAATGGTTATTGGTCAGGAGATATTGCTGAAGCTAAATCACAAGATGAATATCGTTATGTTATTGCTAGTCCCTATCTCTCAGAAGTTCAATGGCGTACCGATCCCTACTGTAAACATGTTGAAGACAACACAACTGATAATGGGGTAATTGTTTCTAGTGACTTTATTTGGCAACCAGAGTCTTTTAGTATGCCCGGTTGGAATGAATTGGTCATCTATGAGTTACATGTCGCCTCATTTAACAGAAGTACTCAAGAACCGGGCGATTTTGAGACAGTTATTCAAAAACTTGGCTATTTGAAAGATCTCGGGATTAATGCTATAGAAATTATGCCAATTTTTGGCTTCCCAGGGAAATTCTCTTTGGGTTATAATCCTGCCTTACCTTTTGATATTAAGAGTAGTTATGGTTCACCAAATGAGTTTAAAAAGTTTGTTGAACAAGCGCATGAGTATGGTATCGCTATTATTCTCGATGTTGTCTATAATCACTTTGGTCCCAGTGATTTAGATACATCCCTCTGGCGTTTTGATGGTTGGAGTGAAAATGGTCGAGGGGGTATCTATTTTTATAATAATTTCCGTTACAAAACTATTTTTGGAGATCGCCCTGACTTTGGTAGAGGTGAAGTACGCCAATTCATACGTGACAATGTTTTGATGTGGATTGAAGAATATCGCATAGATGGGTTAAGGTTTGACTCAACTGTAAATATTCGCAATCTCTATGGAAACAATAACGATCCCCCTAATGATATTCCAGAAGGTTGGAGTTTGATGCAATGGCTCAATAATGAAGTAAATAGTCGTATGCCTTGGAAAATCACTATTGCTGAAGATTTGCAAAATAATGATTATATTACCCATAGAACCGACAATGGTGGTGCTGGCTTTGATACGCAGTGGGGAAGCTTTTTTTATTATTCCCTTTTAAATACTGTTGTAGCTTCTACAGATAGTGACCGAAATATGTATAGTCTCCGAGATGCTATCTATCAAGGTTTTGAAACAAATGCGCTAAAAAGAGTAATTTATAGCGAGAACCATGATGAGGTAGCAAGTATTAACAATAAGGTAAGGCTACCAGAGGCTATCTGGCGTGGTCATGCTGGTAGTTGGTTTGCTCGTAAACGCTCCACCCTAGCAGCAACAATTGTTTTTACTTCACCAGGAATACCAATGATCTTTCAAGGTCAAGAATTTTTAGAATGGGGAAGTTGGAGTGATTCTAGCTCTTTAGATTGGTCAAAAAAAGAGAGATTTAAAGGAATTTGGGATCTTTATCAATCTTTAATTCGTTTGCGACGTAATTGGTTTAATAATACTAAAGGTTTAAAAGGACCAAATGTTAATGTTTACCATATCAATAATAATGAAAAATTGATAGCCTTCCATCGTTGGGATCAAGGTGGACCTGGAGATGATGTAATCGTTATTGTCAACATAGCGGATCGTTCATATGATAGTTATACTTTGGGTTTTCCTCGTTCAGGTAACTGGTATGTGAGATTTAATAGTGATTGGCAAGGTTACAGCTCAGATTTTGGCAATCATCCAGGTTATGATACTACAGCAGGTAGTTTTGGCACTGGAGATAATATGCCTTTTATTGGCAATATCGGTATTGGCCCTTATAGTGCTTTAATTCTTTCTCAATAATAGAGGGTATGTTTTTAAGCTCCAAAAAGCGGATTTTCCAAACGAGCTCTCTGGCTCTATTAAAATAGATGTAAAGAATCTTCATAGAGTCAGAAATATGCGCAATATAATTGTGATCACTGGATTTGAATCTTTCAACGTCGGTTTATATCGCCAGGCGGCTCAATTGGCATCCTCCCAATGCCAGGAGTTAGAAGTCAAAGTATTCAGTGATCGCAGCATAAATGAAGAACCAGATATAGTCCAAGAGGCTCTCTCTAGCGCTGATGTATTTTTTGCCAGTTTGATATTTGATTACAATCAGGTGATTTGGCTAAGCGAGAGAGTAAAAGATATTCCAATTCGGCTGGTTTTTGAATCTGCCCTCGAATTGATGAGCTTGACCAAATTGGGCCGCTTTGCCATTGGGGATAAGCCCAAGGGTATGCCCAAACCAATTCAGTTTATACTCAGCAAATTTACCAACTCTAAAGAAGAGGATAAATTGGCAGGCTATCTCAGTTTTTTAAAGATAGGTCCTAAGCTTCTCAAATACATTCCAGGTCAAAAAACACAAGATCTGCGCAATTGGTTGATTATTTATGGTTATTGGAATGCAGGCGGATCTGAGAACTTCGCCGCCATGTGCTGGACTATTGGAGAGAAATATTTATCTCTTGATATCGATAAAATCCCAGCTCCTTTGGAAACTCCCAATCTAGGTCTTTTGCATCCTGAATATACAGGCTATTTCACTTCAGCCAAGGATTATCTGCAATGGTATCGAACCAAATACAAGCCCGGGGATACCAGTCCTGTAGTAGGGCTACTGCTCTATCGCAAGCATGTAATCACCAAACTGCCCTATATTGCTGAGCTGATCAAATACTTAGAACAAGCGCAAATCACTCCCTTACCCATCTTTCTCAATGGAGTTGAAGGACATATAGCAGTTAGGGACTTGATGACGACTGAATATGAACAGAATCAGCGCAAAAAAGGCAACAGAGAAATCGCCTCACTATCTCCTGATGCTGTTGCAGTAGAAGCTATCATCTCTACCATAGGCTTTTCTTTAGTCGGTGGTCCGGCCGGCTCAATGGAAGCAGGGCGTCAAATTGAAGTAGCCAAAAGAATTCTGCAAGCTAAAAATGTGCCCTATATAATAGCTGCGCCCTTATTGATCCAGGATATTCATTCTTGGACTAGACAAGGAATTGGTGGACTCCAGAGCGTAGTTCTCTACTCCTTGCCAGAGCTAGATGGAGCTATCGATACTATTATTATTGGTGGCTTAGTGGGAGAGGATATCTATCTGATTCCAGAGAGAGTCAAACGTCTTACCGGTAGGTTGCACAGCTGGCTAAATCTCCACCATAAGAAAACCCATGAGCGCAAGATTGCCATCATTCTCTACAATTATCCGCCCGGTTACGGGGCAACAGGAACAGCGGCATTGCTCAATGTGCCATCTAGCTTGCTCAATTTTCTCAATGCCCTAGAGAAGGATGGTTATTATTTAGGCGATAATCTCCCCCTCGATGGAGAAGAGTTGATCAAGGAGGTAAAAAGAGCAGATGAAGAGATTTCTCCAACTAGGGTAAATATTCGAACTTTAGAGAAATGGTTGGGTTATCTCCAGAGCAGCAGGATCGAAAAACAATGGAAATCCTTAAATTCAACAGGACTTAAAACCCAAGGAGATGATTTTCTCATTGGCGGGGTCAGCCTGGGCAATGTGTGGATTGGTGTGCAGCCTCCCTTGGGAATTGCAGGTGATCCCATGCGCTTGATGTTTGATAAAGATCTCACTCCACATCCACAATATGCTGCTTTCTATAATTGGCTCCAAAAAGAGTTCCAAGCTGATGCAATTGTCCATTTTGGTATGCATGGTACTGTAGAATGGCTGCCTGGTTCGCCTTTAGGTAATACTGGCTACAGTTGGTCTGACCTATTATTGGGAAATCTACCGAATCTTTATATCTATGCCGCCAACAATCCATCTGAATCTATTTTGGCCAAAAGAAGAGGCTATGGTGTCCTGATTTCTTACAATGTTCCGCCCTATGGACGCAGCGGGCTTTATAAGGAGTTGCTCAATCTCCGGGAGATCATGAGTGAATATCGCGAAGATAGAGAAAAAAACGCAGCTTTAAGAGAAATTATTACCCAGAAAATAATTGATACTGGCCTAGAGCGCGATTGTCCATTTACTATCGCAGGGGGTATGGCCTTTACTCTGGAGAACTCTCGGCTGTTTAGTAAAAGTTCAATCGACAACTATTTCGACCAAGTCTATGATTATTTAGCCCTGGTGGAAAATAGACTGTTCTCTTGCGGTCTGCATGTCCTTGGTCAAACCCCGTCGGCAGAATCTATCGAGTCCTATTTAAATGCCTATTTCGATGACAGGTTACCGCAAAAGATAATACATAATATTGCCAATTCTCCAGATCCAGGCTCCTACCCGCAAGAATACCAATTGTTAATCTCCGAAGCTCTGCAAATAAAAACCCTTCTTCAGCAAACTAACCAAGAGATGGTTAATCTCCTAAGAGGATTAAATGGAGAATATATTGCTCCTGCTCCTGGTGGGGATCTTCTTAGAGATGGAGCCGGTGTGCTGCCAACTGGGCGCAATATTCATTCTTTAGATCCCTATCGTATGCCTTCAGCAGGCGCCTATGAGAGAGGACGGGCTATTGCTCGCCAATTACTACAACAGCATCTGCAAGAGTTTGGTGAATATCCCCAGACTGTTGCCGTGATGCTATGGGGACTAGATGCTATTAAAACTCGTGGAGAATCACTGGGGATCATCCTGGAATTGGTTGGCGCTGAACCTGTCAAAGAAGGTACTGGACGCATTGTCAAGTATGAACTCAGACCAATAAAAGAAGTTGGACATCCTCGTATTGATGTCTTGGTAAATCTTTCAGGTATTTTTAGAGATACTTTTGTAAATATTCTGGAATTGCTAGATGATATGTTCGTCAGGGCCGCTCAAATAAATGAAGATCAAAAAGACAACTATATCCGCAAACATAGCCTTTCTTTAGAACAAGAGGGAGTTGAAAACACTACAGCGCGACTGTTTTCCAATCCGGCTGGGGATTTTGGTTCCCTGGTCAATGATCAAGTCATAGAAGGAAACTGGACAGAACAAGCCGAGCTCTCTGATACCTGGCAAAGACGAAACAGCTTTAGTTATGGCCGCAATGACAAGGGTCAACAGAGACCTGAGGTTTTTAATCATTTGCTCAAAACCAGTGAAAGAATCATCCAACAGATCGACTCGGTAGAATATGGACTCAGCGATATTCAAGAGTACTACGCCAATACCGGTGGTCTAAAATTGGCTGCTGAAAAAAACAGTGGAAAGAAAGTTACAGCCAGCTTTGTAGAGAGCTTTTCCCAAGATAATACACCGCGTAAACTAGAAGATATTCTACGCCTAGAATATAGGAGCAAACTGCTCAATCCCAAATGGGCCCAGGCAATGGTTGAACAAGGATCCGGCGGCGCGTATGAAGTATCCCAGCGCATGACAACCCTGATAGGCTGGGCTGGAACTACTGATTTTGCCGAGGATTGGGTTTATGAACAAGCCGCCGATACCTATGCTTTAGATCCTGTTATGTCAGAGAAACTTCGAAAAGCCAATCCTGAAGCCTTTCGTAATATTGTTGGAAGGATGCTTGAAGCTAATGGCCGTGGTTTTTGGCAAGCTGATGAGGATAAATTACATCAACTCGAGGAACTTTATAACCAGATCGACGAGGTTCTTGAAGGCGTTAACTATAGCAATAGCCAGAGCTTATAGAGAAGAAAGCATAAGAATATGCTCGATAGCATCTCGAAGGCTATTAAATTGATCAAGACATTTACGAATGCGGCTTTTAAGCCAAGACCAACATGTGTTGTGGTTGATGTGAAATAATTTAGCAGCCTGGCAAATCTTTAGACCATCTATTTCAATTGACTCTATTACTTTTGTCCGTAAGTCGTAACCATAAGTTTTGGGCATTCTTCTATCTTACCTCTTTGTAAGGTCCGACTTCAGCTAT
>CAIPYC010000159.1 GCA_903869185.1 uncultured cyanobacterium
GTGGATTAATCGCCTACTGCCATCAGCCCAAAAAACCTTCTCTTAACTTGTAACTGTACTGTCTTTTTTCTCCTTCTTATCCCGAATTGACGTTAAAAATAAATAGAGTTTCCTTAAAATATTATGCCAATTATTAAGTCTGTATTAAAATAGATTAAGTTATTGTCATAAAAAATAAGTAATGCATAAGTTTTCTTTTAGATTTATATTTACGGTTCTGTTGTGTGGTTTCGTTACCTTAGGAATCTGGGGAGCATACGGAGATAGAGCCGAAGCTGTAAACAATCCAGAATTACTACCTTTAGAAGAAACTCCTATTGTAGACCTTGCCAAATTCTTGTCAGATAAACAAGAAGCAGAACTGGCAAAAGATTTTAAGGAATTTGAAGATAAAACAGGTTGGAAGCTGAGAATTTTAACACAGTACGATCGTAGTCCGGGAAGAGCTGTGATCGATTTTTGGAAATTAGATGCCAAAAGTATACTACTGGTGGCCGATTCGAGAGGTGGTAACTTGTTAGCCTTTAGTATTGGTGATGATGTTTATGAGCTGATGCCCAGAACCTTTTGGATTGAATTGCAATCCCGTTTTGGGAACTTATACTATATCAGGGATAATGGAGAGAACGAAGCGATCATTCAATCTATCAATGTAGTTAAAAAATGCCTTGTTACTCCAGGCGGCTGTGGTGTTGTTCCTGGAATTCCCCGTGAGCAATGGATTTTAACCTTAATATCCTCAATATTAGGTGGTGTCATTTGTGGTTTCGCTGCAGTTCCTCGTAAAGAGGGAGAAAAATTTGCTTGGCAATGGATGCTCATCATGTCTCCGCTGTGGGGTATTTTGTTCATATCCTTTGGACTGGGACCTGTATTGATTAGAACCAGTGATTGGGTACCGCTTGTTCGTAACATTTTAGGATTTGCCTCAGGTGGCGTCCTGGCATATTTTTCCCCGATTTTCCAATCTCCTAACAAAACCACTTAATATTAAGTACTCAAATGGCTATTCCTATTGCTCTGATTGATTATGATATGGGTAATCTGCACTCAGCCTATAAGGGACTAGAGATATCTGGGGCTAAACCAATTATTACCAATTCCAAGGAAGAAATTTTGGGTTGTGCAGCCATGGTACTGCCTGGCGTTGGATCTTTTGATCCTGCTATGCGAGCGCTCAGAGCACATGGACTAGACGAGACCATTGAGCAAATGATTGGAAGTGGTAAGCCTTTTCTGGGGATATGTCTGGGTTTGCAGCTTTTGTTTGAATCCTCAGAAGAGGGATCTCAAAAGGGACTGGGAATTCTCAAAGGGAAAGTGCGCCGTTTCTCCTCCCAACCGGGCTTAACAATTCCTCATATGGGCTGGAATCAGCTACAGCTTACCCAGAGCGAACATCCACTGTGGCTGGGAATTGCCCAAAAAGCTCAGGTTTATTTTGTTCATTCTTATTATGTTGATCCAAGTGATCCTCAGATCGACGCGGCCAAAGTCACCCATGGGGATCAAACAGTAACTGCAGCAGTTGCTTTGGATAATCTTATGGCAGTACAATTCCATCCAGAAAAATCTGCTAAAACCGGATTAGAAATTCTGGCTAATTTTGTCAATCTGGCTTCTAAATGGTAAAACAGTCCAAGCCAATCACCCGTCCTACCAGTAGCAAAGTGCGGCAAGCATTATTTAATATTTGGCAGGGTCGTCAACTGCAAGATTCTAGCTGGCTCGATCTCTGCGCCGGCACAGGAGCGGTGGGTACCCAGGCGCTATTGGAAGGAGCCAAGGAGGTTGTAGGTATGGAGATTAATCATCAGGCATGCCAAAATATACAAAAAGCGTGGCAGAAGTTCTCTTCGCCCTGCCAATCTTTTCGGGTGATTCAAGGCAATATTCTCACCAAACTTCATCATCTTTCGGGAGAAAAGTTTGACTTTATTTACTTTGATCCTCCCTACCAAAGTGGGCTCTATGAACCTACCATTGAGCTAATCGCTTCGCTGGAACTTCTTGATAGCCAAGCAGAGATGGCCATAGAGCACGATCCTAAATTCTGGCAACCAACCCAATGTCTGGATTTTTTTAAAATGCATCGCCAAAAAAAATATGGAGATACATTTTTGAGCTTTTTTATAGTACCCTAGTTGGATGTATGACTCAAGATGACCTCTAGGTATTGATCCTCCATGAGAAAACTTCCTTTGTTAAAAAGAACGACCCAATATTGTCCAGGACGGCGATCAGTCACCAAGCCCTCTTCCCCCACTATCATAATATCCGGCGGACGAAGCATAGGCATGGGGTCGGCAGTCTTAAAATAAGGTGGACTTACAACCAATCTCACCTTGTCTCCTATTGATATTTCTTTTGTGCCCATTTGATTCAAAAGTTATTTAATTATCTATTTTTACACTGCTTAGGTAGACTGGTAAGCCCTCTGACCATTGTGGCATTTGTCCCTGACAGTAGAGAGCATTGGCTAATTGAAGCAGACCATCTACTGCATATCCTAATTGTCTTTCTTCTTCTATCAAATGATAGGGTTTTATTAGTTGAGCCAAGGTTTTCTCCCATTGCTGCATTTCCAAAATGGTATCTTCAAAAATTGGAGAAACAATCTTACTTTGAGACAATTTTTCATAAATAGCTACATAGTACTTATCACTTGTTGCTGTCAATTGCGTAGCAATGAATTGATCTTGATCTAAATAGACCCTCTGCGTTTGGGCTAAGCTAGCTAAACTGGAAATAGCAAATAGGGGAATAGATAATTCCTGAGCTAAGATACGGGCTGTAACCATTCCTATTCTTATACTGGTAAAACTACCTGGACCTCTGGCTACAGTTATATAAGCCAATTCTTGCCAGTCGATTCCCTGTAGAAAATCTTTTAGGCATTGATGCAAATGACTTGACAGGCTACGGTCTAGATCCCATACTTGCATCTTGATAGAACCGTCAGAATCTAACAATCCTAAACCCAGTTGAGCGCTACTACTGTGTATAGCCAGGCCGAATCTCTTTATCATATTTCATATCGCTATTTTTTTTAGTTCCAGGCCCCGCTGAAAAATTTCCTCAATCGGCAACATTTCTCCTTCTGCGCACATAAAATGGTGATCCTGGGTAGCACGAATTAAAGACCCATCTTCTAGTATGTATTCCCAGATTTCCTGCTTTCCTCTATTGTGCCATTGAAGAATCTTCTGACTGAAGAGATGCCCATATTGATCGACTGAATAGACAGTACATTCTATTTCCTCCCGCACAATTTTACCGATAGGAAGAACTCCATATTCCTGGGTCAAAATAGGAGTATTCTCACTGAGACAATACTCAGCGAAATTGATCATTTGTTCAAAAAGATTTTCTGCAACATGTTGAGGAACTCCGTTGTTAGCAGAACCATCAATAAAGTTCTCTCTATGTTTTTGCATTTCGGATGCTTTCTTTTTACCCATTGCTCGGCGTAGGAGATCTGCTTCTCCTAGAGAATAGCCCGCTAGATCCTGGGCCATTTTCATGATTTGCTCTTGATAAACCAGCACAGCATAGGTCTCTTTAAGAATCGGCTCCAACAGGGGATGTTCATATTGGATTGCCGCTCTACCATGTTTGCGATCTATAAATTTAGGAATCAGTCCTGCATCAAGCGGACCTGGTCTATAAAGGGCCAAAATCGAAGAAATATCTTCAATACCCGAAGGCTTAAGATCCGAGACGATCTGGCGCATACCCGAAGATTCTAATTGAAATATACCTTCTAGGTCTCCTTCTTCCAAAAGATTGTATGTTTTCTCAATATCGGCTGGTAATTTTTTAGCTCCCCCTTTTTCCAGGATATGCTGAGCCTTTCTTTCATCAAGAGGCAATTGATCCAAATCTATTTCTATATTTTGATTCTGTTTGATTAATTCTGCTGCTTTTTGGATTGTTGTCAGGTTCTTGAGTCCTAAAAAGTCCATCTTCAGTAGACCTAGTGATTCAAGATCTTCCATAAAATACTGGGTAATCACAGCACCATCTTTATTCATTTGCAAGGGTACTATTTCATCGAGAGGATCTGCAGAAATCACTACACCGGCAGCGTGAACCCCGAAAGTCTTGTTGGTTCCTTCAATGCGGATGGCCATATCCACCCATCGTTGTACTGTTATATCGTTGTCGTAACGTTCTTTAAATTCCGGCGTTGGTGTCTCATCTGAAATCATCATCTTGA
>CAIPYC010000160.1 GCA_903869185.1 uncultured cyanobacterium
AAAAAAGTTCCTCATCTTCAAGCTGAGATACGGTTGCTCCATGTGAGCATTTGACATTATCAGCAGTGATTTCAAGTTCTGGTTTAGTATTGATCTTAGCACCGGATGAGAGAATCAGATTGCGGTTTAACTGAGATGCGTTCGTCATCTGAGCAGGCTGAGGTACAGATATCTTGCCATTAAAAACACATTGGGAGCGATCTGCCAAGATACATTTTTGTAACTGCTCAACTGTACCATTAGGGTAATGTAAATCCACCTTACTGTGAAGATCGATGGTTTGATCGCCTTGGGCTAGACTCAAGCCATAGAGGTTGGTCTGGGTCTGTTTACCAGTTTGGACAACATGAAGATCATGACGGCAGAGTTGACCACCTATATCGACTTCTGTGATGCTGTAGAGGCTTTCTTCTTTTTGCTGAACAGTGGTTCCTGCTATATGAAAAGCATTACCAGCTTGCCACTGCACCAATATGTGTTCTAGGCTGGCATTTTCAGCTATAAATATCTGACTAAGACTATTGTTCAAATAAGATTGATTAGTGTATAGATGGTGATAGCTTTCTACTAGTTGAACCTTGGCGCCTTGTTCAATAATCACAACTATATGAGGCTGAATTAGCATTGGTCTGCTCTGATCGCTCACCAAAAAGAGCAATTGGATAGGCTCTAGAATCTCAACGTTTGCCTCTACCAGAACTATGGCCAGATCTTTTGTGGACAATTGATTAAGCGCGCCAAAATAACTTGAATCTGACAAATTCTCACTGATATACTCAATAAGCTTGATTCTTTGTGTCGCTTCAACTTCACCAATATTTCCTAGATAAACTCCTTTGGTTTTGTTGCTGGAGAATTCAGCCTGATAATAACCATTGACAAAAACCAGTCTATTGTCACGGCATTCCTCAATTAAAAAAGGGGCAATATCTTCCTTTTTTGGCTCGATACGACTGGCAATTTCATATTCTTGCCTTTGTAGATCGCCTAAATCAATAAACTGCCAATCCTCATCTTTTTTGCCAGGAAAAGAAATTGTAGTCCAAATTTCCCTAGCTCTTTCTCGAAATTGTGTTAAATCCTTTTCATCCTGGTTGTTTTTATTGAGCTCATTGAGCAAATTTTCCTGCAACTTCAAAGTTGATACCATTAGATTGCAACCTCAAGATCGAGGAAATCATATCCACTTTCTTCTAATTCAAAAGCCAATTCTTTCGAACCGGTTTTGACAATCTTGCCATCATACATAATATGAACATAGTCTGGCTCAATATAATTCAAGAGCCTCTGATAGTGTGTAATCAACAAGAAACTATTGTCAGTATTGGATAGCTTGTTTACGCCATTAGCCACAATCCTGAGAGCATCAATGTCTAAGCCAGAATCAATCTCATCTAATATTCCTAGAGCTGGTTCCAAAATGGCCATTTGTAAAATTTCATTACGTTTTTTCTCGCCACCTGAGAACCCTTCATTTAAACTTCGATCTAAAAAGGCTGCATTCATCTGTACAATATCAAGCTTTTCGCGAACTAGATCTTCGAAGTCAAAGGCATCGAGTTCTTCTTTGTTTTGATATTTTCTCTTGGCATTATATGCCACACGTAAGAAATCCAAATTGCTAACTCCAGGGATTTCTAGAGGATATTGAAACGCTAAAAAGATACCGGCTAAAGCTCTTTGATCTGGCTCCTTATTCAAAATGTTTTCACCTTGGTAGATTATCTTTCCAGCAGTGACTTCATAGTCGGGACTACCTGCAATAATTTTGGATAAAGTGCTCTTGCCGGAACCATTTCTACCCATGATGGCATGAATTTCTCCGGCTTTGATTTCTAAACTCACCCCCTTTAGTATAGGAGTACCCTCAACAGAGGCGGCAAGATTATGAATTGACAGAATAACTGGACTGTTTTCTTTGATCATTTTTCTGTATAAATTTTTTTATATATTGCAGAGTCGATCTTAGCCGACTGTTCCTTCTAGTTTGAGGCTGAGTAATTTGTCTGCTTCGGATGCAAACTCCATCGGCAATTGGTTAAGGACGTCCTTGCAGAAGCCACTGACTAGCATAGAGAGGGCATCTTCTTGCGAGATTCCCCGTTGGGCAAAATAAAATAATTGATCCTCACCAATTTTGGAAGTAGAAGCTTCATGCTCAACCTTGGCTGTATTGTTACTGACCTGAATATACGGATAGGTATTGGCCTGCGCCTTGTCCCCAATCAACATGGAATCGCATTGCGAATAATTGCGGGATCCTTTGGCGGCAGGTCCCATCTTGACCAATCCACGATAACTGTTTTGAGAATGTCCGGCAGATATACCTTTGGATATAATTGTACTTCGAGTGTTTTTGCCAATATGTACCATTTTAGTTCCTGTATCAGCCTGCTGTCTATTGTTAGTCAATGCTATCGAATAGAATTCACCTACTGAGTTATCTCCCAACAAGACGCAGCTTGGATATTTCCAGGTGATAGCTGAACCTGTCTCTACCTGAGTCCAGGATATTTTAGAATGATCTCCTTTGCAAAGCCCTCGCTTGGTAACGAAGTTATAAATTCCGCCCTTGCCCTCTTCATCCCCTGCATACCAATTTTGTACAGTAGAGTATTTTATCTGCGCACTATCCAAGGCGACCAACTCCACTACGGCAGCATGTAACTGATTGGTATCATACATTGGCGCAGTACAGCCTTCTAGGTAGCTCACTTTGGAGCCTTGTTCAGCGACAATCAATGTGCGCTCAAATTGACCAGTTTCTCCATTGTTGATGCGGAAATAGGTAGAAAGCTCCATGGGACAGTCTACATCTTTAGGAATAAAGACAAAGGAACCATCGGAGAAGACAGCAGAATTGAGAGCGGCAAAGTAATTATCGTTAATTGGAACGACTTTACCAAGATATTGCTCGATTAGTTCCGGGTATTCCTGCATCGCTTCACTAAAGGAACAAAATATCACTCCATGTTCAGATAACTTTTCTCTATAAGTAGTAGCGATTGAAACACTATCAAAGATCGCATCTACTGCAACATTTCCCAGTCTTTTCTGTTCGGAAAGTGGGATACCAAGTTTTTCAAAGGTTTCCAAAAGAGTTGGATCAATTTCATCCAAGCTGTTCAATTTGGCTTTGGCTTGCTTAGGAGCAGAATAATAAATAATATTTTGGAAGTCGATTGGCTTATAGGTAACATGAGCCCAAGACGGTTCAGCCATCTTCAACCATTGCTGATATGCCCTAAGGCGAAAGTTCAAAAGAAATTCTGGCTCATTTTTCTTTGCCGAAATCAGCCGAACTACACCCTCATTGAGTCCACGGGGTATAGTATCAGACTCAATATCCGTAACAAAGCCATATTTATAGGGTTGATTAACGAGATTTTTGACCGTAGTTGAACTCATGCTGTTTTAAGAGGATGTAAATTAAAACAACTTTTATGTTGTTTAACTTCATTCTATAATAAGATAATAAAAATAAAACAGATGTTGTCAAAGTCAAGGCTAGTGAAATCTGGGATTAATTGTGACAAGCCTTATAACTGAATCAGTTTCTACCAAGCAAGCAATACTGAAATACCTCTTGAAAAATCCTCAATCTCAGGCTTTCAAGATTTCAGAGGCTCTGAAGATATCGGCTCAAGCCGTAAGGCGCCATCTCAAGGATCTAGAATCAGAAGGATTGATTGAATATGTAGCGGTTCAAGCGGGAGTAGGAAGACCTCATTATCTCTATAGTCTCAGTAAAGAGGGCAGAGATAATTTTCCTAATCGCTATGGTAATTTTGCCGTATCTTTTCTCGATGCTCTCAGTGAAACCATTGGTGAGAATAAGCTAAATGAGGTTTTGCGCAGACAGTGGGAAAATAAAGCCCAGGAATATCGCTCTGGTATTGGCAATGGTAGCACGCAAGAGCGTCTAGTGAAATTGGTAGAATTACGGAGGCAGGAAGGATATATGGCTGAAATATATTGTCAATCTGATGGAGCTTTCATCTATTTAGAGCATCATTGTGCAATTGCAGAAGTTGTAGAATCCTATCCCAATGTTTGCTCTCATGAATTCGAGATGTTTGCAGCGATTTTATCTGGTGAATCTATAGAGAGAACTCATTGGTTAAAAGACGGGGAAAATATATGCGGTTATTTAATTAAGGAAAAAAATTGATGAGTCAATCACCTCAGTTTTTAACTTCCGAGGAATCTAATAAGGTAGACAAAGCCCTACTGAGTTCTCCTGAAAAATTTTTGGCCAGGCTCACAATTTCTTCCTTGCGCCTTTTGAAAACCATCTCCAAAGACTTGCAGGTCCCCCTTGAACATTTGACTTATGAACAAGTGATAGAATGGTTCGAAAAAGACGCTCGCATTCGTCAGGAAAATGGCATTGATGCTGCAACTTTAAAATGGTGATTTAAAATTATGACTACAGAATTCAAAGTTCCAGGTATAGCTTGTGATGGTTGTGCCTCAGCTATTACCAATGCTATCAAAGAGCAATATCCCGGTGCGTTGATTGATGTTGATTTGGAGAACAAAATAGTCAAGATACAATCCTCACAAGAGCCAAATAAGATCCGTGCGCTGATCGAGTCG
>CAIPYC010000161.1 GCA_903869185.1 uncultured cyanobacterium
ATCTACTATTATTGGAAATTCTCTCAAAGATGGATCATCATCGATGACATTTTTAAAATTAGACTGAGATAAACTACGAAAGAACAGGGCATTCAGGGATTGCTTATCCCGAACTCAGGTTAATTTAACTTCCGAACATCTTAATATTCTTCAGTTTTTAGGTTCTCCCTGCCAAAAATATTATTTATTGGTTTGACTAACCTGCGGAATATGGTTTACGATTATTCTAACTTCTAAAAACTAACCCTGTATTATCATGAAGATTTCCAAAATTGTATTGCTTTCAGGAATATTGTTCAGTAGCATTTCTCTGCCTGCCCATGAGGTGGATTTGTTAACGGAGCTCTGCTGACTATCTCTGGAAGTGACAATGGTACTGGCGCTTTCGGCATACCAATCTGGACTGATCTTAGCTATGCTACAAATGGAATAACTACTCCGACTTCCGTAGCCGGTAATGCTACTACTGGATTGTTTCAGGCAAATTCCGGTTCAAGTTTATCTTATACAGCAAACACAGTTCCTGAACCACTCAATGTTTTAGGATCTTTAACTGGATTGGGTCTCTTTGGAGCTGCCTCATCTGTTCTCAAAAGAAAGAAAAACCAAAACTAATGGTACCTAGTTGACTTTGAATGTATATAATGCAATTAAAGTTCACTAGAAAAATTACAAATTTATTATGAATACATTCTCTCTCGATAAAAAGCGGATTCTCTTGGGTAGTAGTGTGGCTTTGCTCACAGTTCTTATAAGCTCAGTCAATATTGAGCGTGGAGATACCCAGGAGATGGTCGACAATCTGGTTGATAAATTTGCGCAAAAGACAATAGAAAAATTCAATGGAATGAGTTGTCAGCAATTAAAAAGCGGAGCTGTAATGCAGTCTTCTGCGCCACAAGATCCCCGTAAAGCCAAAATAAAGGCCAAATTTATTGCCGCTCTTCACTCAGATCCTCAACTAAAACAGCGTTTTTTCAGCCAGATTTCTGATCCTATTCTGACCAAATTGTTTGATTGCGGTGTCATACCCAAGCATTAAAGTCCCTAAACTCAGGTAGAATATCCAATTTAATAGATAAATGAGTCAATCAAATCAAACTACAATCATTGTAGGTGCTGGTTTTGCCGGGTTGTTTACTGCATTACACCTGCGTTTTAAACAATATAGCCCCAGCGTCCTTCTGGTTGATCCTCAAGATCGTTTTGTTTTTAGACCGATGCTCTTTGATATTCTCACTGGGGAATTGAATGAAGATACGGTATGCCCTACTTATCAGGAATTATTACAGGGAAGTGGTATTGAGTTCATCCAGGAAGCGGCAGTAGATATTGATCTTAAGCATAAGGAAATCGCTTTGGCTTCAGGCGATCAATATTCTTATCAGCAACTTGTTTTGACAGTTGGCAGTATTCAAGGTTATATGAATACTCCCGGAACACCGGAAAATGTTTTTCCTTTTAGAAGCAGAGAAGATATGCTCCGACTCAAAGGGCATATACAGAATTGTCTATTGCGCGCACTGGAAAATGACAATGAGCAGACCCGCCTAGCAATGTTGACCTTTGCCATTGTGGGCGCAGGTCCTACTGGCGTGGAAATGGCCGCAACCTTAGCCGATCTTCTGCCATCTTGGTATAGCAAGCTAGGAGGTAATATCGGAGAAATCAAGATTGTTTTAATCAACCATAGTCAAACTATTTTAGCTGGCGATGCAAATGCCGCTCTTGAGGAAACCGCCTTAGAAGCCTTCAAAAATAGGATGATAAAAATCGAATTGCTTCTGGGAGTGAGGGTTAAGGAAGTATACAAGGATCATTTGAAATATGAATTGGCACAGCAGATACAAGAGCTTGGAACTCAAACTACTATCTGGACAGCTGGAGTAGATATTCATCCCCTGATCAAGACCCTTGGCAGACAAATTTCACCAGAACACCTAAACAAGCACGGTTTGCCAATTGTTTTACCAACATTGCAATTGCCGGACTTTCCGGAAGTCTTTGCCGCAGGAGATTGTGTAGAAGTCCAGGGAAAGATTCAACCTGCTCTAGCTCAGATAGCCTATCAGCAAGGAGCCACAATTGCTCATAATCTAGATGCATTAGAAGATGGTAGAGCCCTGATTGATTCTGATATAAAGCTGCGAGGTACCTTGATGAAACTTGGTTTAAACTATGCGGCCGCCAATATCGATGATAAGATAAAAGTTGATGGAAAGCCGGCTGATCTCGTTCGACATGCTACTTATCTAGAAATGCTACCCACTCCTATACATAACTTCAAGGTTACCAAAGAATGGTTAAAAACCGAAACCATCAATCTTTTTGAGAATTTAATATAGTCGGTCTAATGTTAGTGAAAGTGATGACATCAAGGCAGCTGTTATCAACCGACCAATCATGTGCCTTTAGGACGCCTTTTAACCTTAGTAGAGCTTCCAATCCTTTATCTCTATATATTCCTAGCCACTTTTGCAATGTTCCTCTATGTCTTCCTATTGCTTGCGCGATTGTGCCAATGTTTGTCGCTTTTTCTTGTTTTAACCAATAGAGCCAATTACGGCCTTTCTTCAACTTTCTATTCATATTTGCTAGATCTTTGATAAATTTAAGATTCTTCAAGATAAATTCTAAAAGTTATTAGTAGCACCAAAATAAGAATTTAGCACTGATGATAGGCAATGGTTGTTGGAATTAACCAACTTGATTAAAAGCAGTCTCAAAAGATTGAGTGATGCTCCTGCCGAAAGTAATCTGCTTTTTGGAGCTGATGTTCAATTTACAGAAGATGCAATTAAGCAATTACAAATAGAGGGAGTTGGAGATATCC
>CAIPYC010000162.1 GCA_903869185.1 uncultured cyanobacterium
CTGGACTTCATTTTTTACATATCTTTTTACTTGGTACCATCGGGGAATTTCGCTGGCCTGCCGGGAGTAATAAAAAAAGGCAGCTACTGAGCCTCCTATTAGAGAAATAATGGCCAATACCAAAAGTTTACGCATGAGTTGATAATAAATTTTAATTCTTGTCTAGTTTATATTAACTAATGCCAAAAGAGAGTTGACCATCATTTGGACTAGAATATAAAGGATCAATTAATCAAAACATAACTATGCCTCCACGTTGGCCGCGTGAACCTGACCGAGGAGATCCTGCTTATCGCAAACTAGAGGATCGGATTAATTTTGCAGTTCATGTAGCTACATATGCTGCCGTTAATTCTGGTCTTTGGTTTTTTCATATTATTCTTAAAAGTAACTGGCCTTGGCTAATCTGGCTTTCAGGGATTTGGGCAGCCTCTTTAGCCTTCCATCTACTCTATATCCTCTTGATTGCTGACTATTCTGTTACAGGGGTCAAGCCAGATTAATATCTCTTGCCTGAGTCTTTGAAGATCCCGAGAGAAAGACTGATTGAGCCAACTATTAGTAGCTTGGAATAAATCACTTGTGAATATGTTGTATAAGGAAATATCCTGACTACAGGGAGTCAAATGAGTACCAGGCAAACGAAGAGCTGAGGTCATCTCAGGGAAACGGCGCAAAAGGATAGGGCGCAAATCTAGTGTTTGGTCTATATCATCATTGTCAAAATAAATCAATAAATTTCTGCGGATTTTATAATCATCCCTGATCAGATCTCTTGTTTGCTTGGGATCGGGGGTGAATTCAATGTTTAGATACTGATCCAACTCGAGTTCTTTGACAAAAGGAATAGCCCGCTTAATTGGATAATTATTAAAAGCAATGAGGATATTACCAGCTCTTTCAAGTGAATGATCCAGGCTCCCCATGAGCAAATGTAACTTACAGCCCATACTATGGCCTATACCATAAACGGGTAGATAACTTTTACCTAGTCGGTTTTCCTTACGCCATAGTTTTTCTAAACTTTCCCAGCGCAAAAGCACATTGCGGGCAATTGCCTGATGATCTAGATTCATTTCAAATGGTGTTGCCACTATGCAGTAACCTTCCTGGGCCAATTCCTGCAATAGTAAACGATAGGTAACGTTCGGCAGAGTACCTAAAAAGGCGCCACCTAAAAAATGCACTATCGCTTTTGGCTCTCTTTCTGGAAATAAAACCCAATTGCCTGATATCTCTTCCCAGTTCATCATCTTATATAATCTCCTAAGAAGTCTCGATAAAATATTTTAGACATGACGATGATCCTAACAATTGGCTGGCTGTATCCAACCTTAATGAGTACTTATGGCGATCGTGGCAATGTGATCTGCTTGCAAAGACGTTGTCAATGGCGCAATATCCCTGTTTCTATTTTGCCTCTTGATGCAGAATCGGATTACTCTAAATTTGCCCAGGTTGATTTGATTGTCGGCGGAGGAGCGCAGGATCGTCAACAAGAAATAGTTATGAGAGATCTTAAGGGCGAGAAAGCCAAAATCTTAAAAGAAGTCCTCAGAGATGGAGTGCCAGGAGTATTCACCTGTGGTTCACCTCAGCTTTTGGGACATTACTATGAACCGGCTTTTGGTGAGCGTATTGAGGGATTAGGTATTTTAGATCTTGTGAGCAAGCATCCTGGAAACAATGCTCAAAGGTTTATCGGCAATGTGGTTTTTGATATCAGCGTCACTTCTTTGGTACAAGAGCTCAGTGTTTTCTGGAATGATTTACCAAGAGTGATCGGTTTTGAAAATCATGGGGGAAGAACCTTTTTGGGAAATGTCGCACCGCTGGGCAAAGTGATCAAGGGCTATGGCAACAATGGAGAAGATCAAACCGAGGGGGCTTTCTACCAAAACGCTATTGCCACCTATGCCCATGGCCCTTTGTTGCCCAAAAACCCCTTTCTTGCAGACTGGATGATTTACAAGGCCCTATCTCGCAAATCATCCAGTAATAAAGTATTGCTAGATCCTTTAGATGATAGTCTAACCCTTAAAGCCAGAACAAGTCTCCTGATGCGCTATGGCCTGGGGTGATTCTCAGGAAAGTCATTTTGCCAGAAAATCCTCAAAAAAACATTAATCATAGTAAAATGTTCTTAATAAAATCTAGATTAGTGGGATATTATGGCACAGCGCACAAGCTTGGGAGATATTCTCAGACCTTTAAACTCAGAATACGGTAAAGTATCGCCAGGTTGGGGTACTACTGTAGTGATGGCCATATTCATGCTTTTATTCTTTGTTTTTCTGCTCATTATTTTACAGGTTTACAACTCCTCCTTATTATTGGAAGGTTTTAAAGTTGACTGGTCTGGTTTGGCTCGTTGAGTTTCATATCACAGCTAGTTTCAAATTTTCTCGGTAATATTAAATGAATATTTTTGGAATCGGATTGCCAGAATTGATGGTGATTCTAGTAATTGCTCTTTTGGTGTTTGGTCCCAAAAAGCTTCCCGAAATCGGGAAAAGTTTAGGTAAAGCTGTCAAAGGTTTTCAAGATGCTTCTCGTGAATTTGAAAATGAGTTCAAAAGAGAAGCCGAAAGCCTTGATGAGCCTGTAAAGTTCCAAGCAAGACTTGAAAATATTGCTGAGAAAGAAGTCGATAAAGAAGAAGATAAGATCTAGGCAAATGTCATAAACAATATGAGAATTTTGGTTACTGGTGGAGCCGGCTTTATTGGTTCTCATCTGATAGATAGATTGATTGCTCAAGGTCATGAGGTGCTCTGTCTAGACAACTTTTACACCGGAGATAAGAAGAATATTGCGCATTGGTTGAATCATCCCAATTTTGAGCTGATAAGACATGATGTAACCGAGCCGATAAGACTTGAAGTTGAACAAATCTATCATCTAGCTTGTCCTGCCTCACCTGTTCATTACCAATTCAACCCCATTAAGACTGTTAAAACCAGTGTTTTGGGCACTATTAACATGCTTGGATTAGCCAAAAGGGTAAAAGCAAGGATTTTAATGGCCTCGACATCGGAGATCTATGGTGACCCTCAAGTTCATCCACAAACAGAAGAATATTGGGGAAATGTCAACTGCCATGGAATCCGTTCTTGTTATGACGAAGGTAAACGAATTGCCGAAACCCTCTGTTTTGATTACTATCGAGAGCACCAAGTTGATATTCGGGTTGCCAGAATATTCAACACTTATGGACCTAGAATGCTGGAAAATGACGGAAGAGTTGTCAGTAACCTGATTGTACAGTCACTCAAAAACATTCCTCTGACAGTCTATGGTGATGGCTCACAAACTCGCAGTTTTTGCTACGTATCGGATTTGGTAGAGGGTTTGATCAGGTTGATGAACGGAGAATATATAGGCCCTGTCAATTTGGGTAACCCTGGAGAGTATACAATTCTTGAGCTGGCCAAGAAAATTCAGTCTTTAATTAATCCCTCGGTTGAACTTGTCTATCAGCCCCTACCGCAAGATGATCCAAAACAAAGACAGCCAGATATCAGTAAAGCCTTAAAATATTTGGATTGGCAGCCCACCATATTGCTAGATGAAGGGCTAGATATGACCGTTAATGATTTTAAAACACGTCTATCCAAATAAGATTGAAAACCAGAAGGGGGATATAGAAGATCATGAGAGTATGCGTCATCGGAACCGGATATGTGGGATTAGTCACTGGTGTATGCTTGGCCCATGTTGGTCACCATGTTATCTGTGTAGATAACAATGAAGAAAAAGTCAAGCTGATGAAACTTGGTCAATCGCCAATTTTTGAACCAGGGCTTTCTGAATTGATGCAGTCTTCGACATCTTCGGGCTGCCTAGAATTTAGTACTGATATTGGCTATGGGGTTGAAACTGCCGATATTCTGTTCATTGCTGTTGGCACACCTTCTTTACCTACAGGAGAAAGTGATACAAGATATGTTGAGGCAGTTGCCAAAGGTATTGGTTCTCACCTGGTTAAAGGCTACAAAGTGATTGTCAATAAATCTACAGTGCCTATAGGTTCAGGAGACTGGGTTCGGTTGTTGGTTCTAGATGGAATAGCCGAACGGAAAAAATCATCTCTAGAGAATTTGGATGTCAATTTTGATATTGTCAGCAATCCTGAGTTTTTACGAGAGGGCTCAGCTATATATGATACTTTTAATCCAGATCGCATTGTAATAGGCAGTAATAGTTCTAAGGCTATTGAAATGATGCAGGAACTCTATCAGCCCATCATAGAGCGCAAGTACTCTGAGAATAGTCAGCTTGCCGCAGTTCCTGTGGTTTTGACTGATTTGAATTCAGCTGAGATGATCAAGTATGCCGCCAATGCTTTCCTTGCCACCAAAATTAGTTTTATCAATGAGGTTGCTAATATTTGCGATAGAGTTGGCGCTGATGTCACCCAAGTGGCTCAGGGTATTGGACTGGATTCACGTATTGGCAGCAAATTTTTACAAGCTGGAATAGGTTGGGGCGGATCTTGTTTTGCTAAAGATGTCTCAGCCTTGATACACACAGCCAATGATTATGGTTATGATAGTGAACTCCTCAAATCTGCTGTTTCTATCAATCACCGGCAGCGTCTGATAGTCATCGAAAAACTACAGTACGAGTTAAAAATACTCAAAGGTAAAATTATCGGCATTCTCGGTTTAACATTCAAACCGGATACTGACGATATGAGAGATGCCCCCGCTCTCAATATCATTGAGCAGCTAAATAGACTTGGTGCCAAACTAAAGGCTTATGATCCTATTGTTTCACAAAGTGGCTTGAGTCACGCTATCACCGGGGTGACCATTGAAAGCGATGCGCAGAGACTAGCCGATGGCTGTGATGCGCTGGTTCTTGTAACTGATTGGCAGGAGTTTCTCAAGCTCGATTATGCGGATATGGCTAAATCGATGAATCAACCTTTAATCATTGATGGACGAAATTTCCTAGATCCTAAAAAGCTTGAATCTGCTGGTTTTCGTTATGTCGGAGTAGGTCGCTAATACAAAGCAACTATTGCAATGAGGCAAATAGTTTAAACTTAATAAATACAACTAATTACATCAAAAAAATTATGGCTAATACTAAACCAGTAGGAGTTGGAGATACTGCACCAGATTTCACCCTTGCCTCTCAGACCGGAGAGAAGGTAAAACTGAGTGATTTTCGTAACAAACAGGCTGTAGTTGTTTACTTTTATCCTAAAGATAATACTCCCGGGTGTACAGCCGAGTCTTGCGCCTTTAGAGATAGCTATGAAGTATTTAAAACTATGGGAGCTGAGGTCATAGGAATCAGTTCAGACTCAGTTCGCTCTCATGATGCCTTCGCTAAGAAACACAATCTTCCTTTCTTGCTCTTAAGTGATAAAGATGGTGCCGTCAGGAATCTTTATGGGGTTCCTTCGGCTATGTTCATTTTGCCTGGCAGAGTCACCTATGTAATTGATAGCCAGGGCATAGTCAGGAATGTTTTTAATTCAATGATGGACTTTGAAGCCCATGTCAAGGAAGCATTAAAAACGCTCCAAGAAAAAGTCTAATTGTTAAGTTCATAGGCCGCCAAACCATTCATACCCCTGATCCTCCCAATAGCCAAGGGCTTTAGGCTTTTCCTTAAGCAAGGTTATCTCTGTTATCCATTTGCTTTGCTTATACCCTAATTTAATGGGAGAAGCCAGTCTCAGAGGAGCCCCGTTGTCTATTGGTAAAGGATGTCCATTTTTTTCATATGCCAAGAGAGTTTGGGTATGTAAAGCTGAGACGATATCCCAACTTTCGTAATAACCATCGGCTGATTTGAAATTGACATAACCAATACCTTTTTGAGGCTGAGACAAAGCGATGATATCCCTCAATCGCACCCCTCCCCAGCCAACAATTGCAGACCAACCTTCTACACAAACATGGCGAATGGTCATCTTCACAGGCTCAATTTTGTGGATATCAGATAAACTCAATGTCAACGGGCGATCCACTTGTCCATTGATTTTCAAGCGAAATTTGTCTGGATCAATCACCGGAGTACGATCAAATGTATTGACAAGTAGAGCGTCCGGCTCTATGCTGCTAAGGGGAAATTCCGGAATCAGTTTATTAGGGTTCAAGAGTAAGGCTTCTATGCTCTGATTAAATGGCTCAGTTGCCCTAAAGACTTCCTGCTCGAACCAAGGCGCTCCGCATCCTCCCATTATCAGCCCTAAACCTGAGAGTCCAGAAATTTGCAGAAAGCGTCGGCGTGGCAAAAAAATTTTAGACATAATTTTTAGAAATAGTTTAGACCAGGTGATTATTGTAAAAAGATAGATTTAACAAGATTGGATCCGCCGATTTTAAATGCCAAGCGAGAATGCACAATAGAATAAATCACAAAAAGAGGAACTCCTATAAAGTGGACAATCCTCAAAGCTTGCCAACTCCCAAAAACATCCACAATCCAGTCGAATTGGGCAGGCTTGTACATTCCCACTCCGGTGAAAATCGACAATAATAGTACGCCAATGATCATGGTGTATAGCAGACGATGCCAAGCATAGTTGGTACGCTTTTTGTTACGTGTTTTTTGTAGGGCTTCGAGGTCCTTACCGGAAAAGAAGCGAATTTTCCATCGCCTTGTTACCAGAATATATATACCATAAAAGAATAGATTCAGAGAAAAAATTGTCATTGCTGCAAAATGCCAATGTCTCCCTCCAGCTAGCCAACCACCGAGAAGCAATATAGGCGGAAAATGCCAGCCTCCTCTGCCTCCAAAGACTGGATTGGCATTGTAAATCTGGAGTCCACTGGTGATCATTAAGGTCAAGCTAAGCAAATTGATCCAGTGAAATATCTTCACTGGCAAGCTTTGCATTGGTTTTACTGTTTTTGTTTTATTGATGTTCATCAGTTTTTATATTGCAATCTCTAAGTCCCTTTTGGTCGCTATAATTAGGGTTCAAGGGATAATAACATGACTAAAGCGAACGATGAATGATATTGCTTCTTCTTCTCAAGATGAAATAATTAATAGAATTTCTACATATACAGGCGATAATCCCAATTCTATCAAAGTTGGAAGGATTAGGGATCTTTTGATGAAATTGAAAGATCAGTTGCGCCCTAAGACCAGTTCTTTGATGTTGGCAGGAAAAACACAGGGTTTGGTTCCACAGTCTGCTTGTGAAGAATTAATCAACGACATAGAAAAAATTGCTGATACTTTAGATTCTTTAGTTTTTCGCATAGCGGTAGTTGGTGAATTTAGTAAGGGTAAATCCACTCTTTTAAATGCAATTATTGGTGAAGAAATACAGCCATCAAGGATGATTCCCTGTAGTGCCAATATCAATATTCTTAAATACGGACAACGTCAAAAAGTTACTATTAAAAACAAAGATGGCTCCCAGGAAGAAATTGCTCTAGAAGAGTATCAAGATAGAGCTGTAATGCCTATAGAATCAGCAATCAGTAATCAGACGGAGGGGGTAATTAACTCCAATATTGAAGAAATAATTTATGAACATCCTGGATTGGAGCTTTTCAAAAATGGGATTGAGTTGATAGATTCTCCTGGACTCAATCAACATCCTGATTTAGAAAAAATTACCCAAAAAATTATCAAAGGTGTGGATGCAATTATTTTTGTTACTAGCTGTCTGCAACCTCTAACTCAAAATGAAAGACAACTTTTACAATCTCTCAAGAATCAACTCAATGAATTAGCGGGTAAAGATAAAGATCAGCCGGCCCAGAACATATTCATTGTTGTCAACTTTATTGATTTAATTCGAACCAATCAAGATCGTCAGCATATCTCCCTACTTTTCCAGGAACTCACCAAAGGACAGAGTCCTACAGTAGTCGATGAAAGTAGAATACATTTCATATCCGCCCAAAAAGCAGTCGATGCAATTGTAAACAATAACCAAGAAGATGAGTATCTACAAGGATTTCGCAAATTCATTGAGCAGATCAATGTTTTTTTGAATCACAGAGGGTATTTGATCATTGAGCAGCCTTGCAATAAATTTAAGCAGATCGTTAAAGAGTACGTTAAAGAACTCGACAAAACTGAAGCAGGCATTGGGAAAGAATTGCAAAAAATGGAAGATGAGATCAACAGAGTTGCTGATCAAATTGGCCATGCCGAAAACTGCCAAAAAGAAATCCTGATTGAAGCAGAAAGATTACTCAATGTAAGTACAAGTGAAATAGTTGAAAACTGGAAAAACTGGAGCAGCGAAGATTCCTTGAAAACAAGGCTTGATAGAGACAGTATTGGTTGGTCCACAAAATACAATCCGGTTTTTCAACAGAGGGAAATCATTCAAGATTACGTTGAGCAGTTCAACGGTGACTTGCAAAATATGCTTGAGCAATGGGGTCAAGAACAAATCAGTGAAGCTCTGCAACCTCGATCACAGGATTTTGAGGATTTTATCAACAGTCAGTTGGAGGCAATCCGCTTGAGAGTGTATGGCGAAGGACCTCGCAACAAAAATATTTTCAATTACCAGAAATACCAAATGGTTGCCAAGCTTGAAGACAATTTTTTTGGCATTATTGGCATCAGAACTGGCGTGATCCTGGGTAGTGCAATTGCTCTGATAGCGGGAGTCTTTAGTCAACCCCACCTAGCCAATGCAGTCGCGGCAGGGGCGATCTCTACCATTGTTGGATCACTAGGATTGGGATCACTCGATGTAGATAAACTCAAGCCCCAAATTAAAGATAAAGTCATATCTCAATGCCTGGAAAGATTTGAGCGGGATAAGTTCGAAAAAGATCTCCAAAAGGCGATTCAGAATACATTTACCGAAAGAGCTAAAAATATCAACAGGGAAATAGACAAGTTGATACTGCAGTGGAAAGCTGATTTACAAAAAAAAGAGCAGAACTATGAAACAACCAAGGGTGGACATAAGTCTGATCAGATCAAAGACCAGCGTGGAGAACTCAAAGAAATACTCCATCAGCTGGATACTCTTTTAGTCGATGTTAGCTCTCAGTGATGAGTTGCTATATATCTAGGGTGCTGCATTTAAAACGGGGTTAATCTTAAGAATTGTAAATGTTAGGGTTTATGACAAAAAACACGTTTTTGGTAAACAAAGTTACAATCAAAAATGTCCAAGTAATCTTTGGTCCCAGAGACGATTGCATTGCGAAGTAGTCAAGTTTTATTGCGAGAGACGTTTAGGTTACACAAATTCAAATCAACAATCGATTTGGAAATTTTATAATCAGATCAGTTAGATTTAACTGTCCGATCTTCTAATTTTTGCACCGAAGGAGTAAGAGGAAAACGGCATGACGCAGGCCTACGAGGTACTCGAAGAAATAAGCCAAGAGGAGACTCTCAATATCGATTTTTTAGTGGATGAAGATTTTGATCTTCTCCCTGAAGATGATTTGCCAGATTTGACAGAAGAAATATTCCCTGAACCAGAAGGGAAAAAACCTCGCAAGCTAGCCGCTTCGCGTCGTCGGGATGTTAACAAGAGGAAACCATATACTGAAGATTCTATCCGTATATATCTCCAGGAGATAGGACGTATACGTCTACTGCGAGCAGAAGAAGAAATTGAGCTGGCTCGCAAGATTGCTGATCTTCTTAGACTTGAACGCATCAGAGAAGACCTTTGCCGCGAACTCAAAAAGGAACCTGATGATGCTGAGTGGGGTAAAAGGGTATGGAAAATAGAAAAAATCCGAGATCACCTTTTTACTAAGCTAGAGCGAGAACCAAAGGAAAGCGAACTTAATCTGGAAGTCAAGAGGAATTTGCCTGCTTTAAACCAGGGTCTTGACGAAGAGTGGGGATCCAAAGCCAGACACCACTTTTCTGAGTTCAGACGCCGACTGTACCATGTTCGCAGAGCAAAAGACAAGATGGTTCAGTCCAACTTGCGCTTGGTAGTGTCTATTGCCAAAAAATATATGAACAGAGGTCTTTCTTTTCAAGATCTCATTCAAGAGGGTTCACTTGGGCTAATCAGGGCAGCTGAAAAATTTGACCATGAAAAAGGTTATAAGTTTTCGACTTATGCAACTTGGTGGATTCGTCAAGCAATTACAAGAGCCATAGCAGATCAATCCAGAACTATCCGACTGCCAGTTCATTTGTATGAGACTATCTCTCGTATCAAAAAGACAACTAAAATACTCTCTCAAGAAATGCATCGTAAGCCAACGGAGGAAGAAATAGCCACCCGTATGGAGATGACAATTGAGAAGTTACGCTTCATTGCAAAATCGGCTCAATTGCCTATATCTCTTGAGACTCCCATAGGAAAAGAAGAAGATTCACGTTTGGGGGACTTTATTGAGGCTGATGGAGAGACACCTGAAGATGAAGTATCCAAAAATCTTTTACGCGAAGATTTAGAATCTGTTCTAGATACCCTTAGTCCCAGAGAAAGAGATGTGCTACGTTTGCGCTATGGTCTCGACGATGGAAGGATGAAGACCTTAGAAGAGATTGGTCATATTTTCAACGTCACCCGGGAGCGAATCCGTCAAATTGAAGCCAAAGCTCTGCGAAAGTTACGCCATCCCAATCGCAACAGTATTCTCAAGGAGTATATTCGCTAGGAAATTGGTGTTAAGACTTGAAAAAGAAAGGCCTAAGAGTCTTTCTCTTTTTCTTGTTTTGGCTAGATTTTTTCTGCAGAAACAATAAACAAGGGATCAATTGCCGAGAGAACCTGATTATTGCCTCTTGTCTCCAAGCGATTGACTGCAGCTTGAATGATCTCAATCTGTATTGCCTGAACTTGGCTAAGTCCTTCAGAAATTTTGTAGAGAGATTCTAGGTTGCCCGAGGTGAGAACCACCCTTCCCTGAGGTTTTAGTGTTGACCAGACCTTGTTGAGAATTTCTTTGATGGATTTACCTCCTTCAATGCAGATTCTATCGGGTAGTGGTTTTAGTTGTGCTAAACATTCTGGGGCGTTACCTTCTACAACAGCAACATTTTTTACCTGGAAGAGATTACAGTTGCGGCGGATTAAATTGACTACATCCTCATCTCTTTCTATAGCAACAATACGTCCCTTGGGGCAGAGTAAGCCTGCTTCTATGGGGATCGTACCAGTACCGGCGCCAATGTCCCACAGTACCGAATTTTCCTCTAAACGCAAGGCAGAGAGGATCAAAAGACGAATTTCTCTTGGGGTAAGGTAAATACCAGGTAGTTGTTCAAAAAGGTGATCGGGAATACCTGGAGTCTTGTATGTCCACAACATGGTTAGTTCAATAATACTTTTATGGTTTCTACGTTAGTATCTTGGCAACCTGTCACTATTGCCCCCTGTTGTAGTGCCGCATTTAGATAGTCTAGTTGTGCTTGAGAAATTTTTTCACCCGGCATGATTAAGGGTATACCGGGCGGGTATGGACAAATCAACTCAGCGCAGATTCTTCCGGGAGCTAATGAATGATTGATAATTTCACTCTTACCGAAAAACGCTTCTCTTGGAGAGAGCTCTAAGATGTCGTTTACCAGTGGTGGCATTAGTGGTAGAGGAATTTCTGCCGATTGTCCTACCTCTTGGATGAGAGCTTGAAATGCTTCTACTAGGTTAGAAATATCTTGGGCTGAGTTACCTATTGTTATCATGAACGTCAAATTATGAAGATTTGGCAATTCGGCTGCAATATTTCTGTTCTGTCCCAACCACCGATCTACCCAAAAGCCACTTAGTCCAAGTTGACTTGTTTTTACTGTAAGACGAGACAAGTCCAAGGATTTAAAACCCTCACCATGATAACTGGATTGTTCCAAAATAGAGAGATGTTTGATTGATTTTAATTGAGACCTGGCAGATTTAGCCAAATTCAAGGTTTTATCAAGTAGCAGGCTTCCTTCTCTGTCCATCTGAGCTCTAGCCCCATCCAAAGAGGCCAACAGCAAATAGCTTGGACTACTGGATTGAACCAGCCGCAGAGCTCTGCTGATTCTCTCTGGATCGACTCTACTTCCCTGAAGGTGAAGCATGGAAGATTGGGTCAAGGAGCCTAAAACCTTATGAGTTGACTGAATTACCAGATCTGCCCCCAGGGAAAGAGCGCAATCAGGAAACTCGTGATGAAAGAGAAAATGAGCCCCATGTGCCTCATCTACGATCAAGGGAATTCCTTTTTGATGAGTAATGCCCTCGATCTCCAACAAATTACCAGCTACTCCCTGGTAAGTAGGATAGGTTACCAGGACAGCTTTAGCTTCGGGATGCTTGTTTAGGGCTAAATTCAAAGTATCCGGAGCAAAGCAATAGGATATATCCCAGCTTGGATCATATTCGGGCTGCAAAAAAACAGGGATTGCCCCAGAGAGAATCAAGCCAGAAAATACTGCTTGATGACAGTTGCGAGGAAGTATAATTTTATCACCAGGATTGCAGGTGGCCAAGATAGCGGCAATCAGTCCACAGGTAGAGCCATTGATCAAAAACCAGGTTTGTTGAGCATTGAAAGTCTCTGCTGCCATTTCTTGAGCTCGTTTGAGAACAGTTTCAGGGGCAAACAGGTTATCCAACTCTGGTAGCTCTGGCAGATCAGCTTGAAAAACCTTTTCGCCTAGGAGTTCTATCAATTCAGCAGATATGCCCCTGCCCTTTTTATGGCCTGGCGCGTAGAATGGACTCTCTTTTCTCTGAGATAGGCTCTGTAAAATACTAACTAGGGGGGTTTCCATTTTTTTAACTCTTGTGCAGTTGAACAGACTGACTGGCCGCAATTGCCTGAGTTAATTTTCCGACAGCTACGATTTCTAGACCAAAACCTTCACCATAGTTTTGTTCTTTGGGGA
>CAIPYC010000163.1 GCA_903869185.1 uncultured cyanobacterium
CTTGCAGAAATCATCGATATGGCAAAACAAAGACTCTAAAATAGACATAGGGGTTTGGTGCTGATTATTGCTTTACTTTATTTTCAGCTTATTGGCCGCCCCTTTTTCTGTTATTCCTTATCCCGAACTGAGGTTAAATATAGTAGACTGTTGTTAGCAATATGAACATATTAATTTTAATTAAAGATGAATCAAAAAGGTTTAACCATTTGGTTTACAGGTCTCAGCGGCGCGGGTAAGACCACTATAACCAATGCCTTAGCCCAGGAGCTAAGCCAAAAAGAATATTCCATTGAGGTTCTAGATGGCGATGTAGTTCGTCAAAACTTAACTAAGGGTTTGGGCTTTAGTAAAGAAGATAGGGATGAAAATATACGTCGTATTGGCTTTGTTGCCAATTTATTGACTAAACATGGCGTTATAGTCCTAGTTTCTGCTATCTCTCCCTATCAACAGATCAGGCAAGAGGTAAGGGAAAAGATTGGGGACTTTGTGGAAGTATTTGTCAATGCCCCTTTATCTACCTGTGAATCCCGGGATGTCAAAGGGCTCTATAAACAAGCCAGAGCAGGACAAATAAAGGGTTTTACCGGCATAGATGATCCCTATGAGGCTCCGCTTAATCCCGAGGTTGAATGCCGCACGGATCTTGAAACCCTTGCAGAGAGTTTGCATAAAGTCTGGAGTAAAATCGAAAGTCTGGGTTATCTAAAGTAATACAAAGATCATGCTTTCACTTAATCCTGTGATCACTGGCTTAATCTTAAACAGTGTTCTTCTGTTGATAGCCTCTTTGATCCCCAAGAAACTACTAACCCCGCTGGGATATATAAACGCCTGGTTGCTTGGTGTTTTGATCTGGTCTACCGGAGGATTAAGGGCATATTCAATAGTATTTTTTTACTTTCTGGCTGGATCCGCGGTAACTCGCTTAGGGTTCAAAAGCAAGCAGGACAAGGGTATAGCTGAAAAACGCTCAGGTCAAAGGGGACCAGAAAATGTTTGGGGCTCTGCTGCAGTTGGGGCAATATGCGCTCTATCTACTATTGTTCTGGCAAAAAATTTGCATCCCCTTGCTTGGTTAGCCTACAGCGCCAGTTTTTGTACTAAGTTATCAGATACTACGGCCTCGGAAGTCGGCAAGGCATATGGCAAGAGAACTTTCCTGGTCACCACATTAAGACCGGTTGCCCCTGGAACCGAAGGAGCAGTAAGTTTAGAGGGCACTTTAGCCGGGATATTCGCTTCGGTGGTAATTTCGGTACTGGCTTATTTACTGGGGCTGATTTCTGCTTTGGGTATACTCTGGTGTGTTCTAGCGGCACTAGTAGCTACCAGTGTTGAGAGCCTCATCGGCGCTACTTTCCAGAATAAATATACCTGGTTAAGCAATGAGCTAGTCAATGTCATCAATACTTTCATTGGCGCACTTGTGGCCTTGGCTCTGGGTTATCTGGTGGGCTATTAATGGTGTTTAATCTAGTAGTCGAAGGCTGGCGCTTTGTTCCTCATTCTTATTCTATTGTCAATCAATTTCAATGCCTAGAGTTTTTAAAAAGAAAAGATAGGCTGAACCTGTTTCATAGAGATCTGCCCTATTACAATTCCTCTTGGCAAAGATTAGAAGGGATTTTCAGCCCTGAAGATGAAACGAGATTAAAGGAGATTCCATCACCAGAGCAAAAGAGTGATGTCACCTTTAGAATTCAATATCCTTATAACCTCGAGCCAGCAAGCTCCGACAAAACCTTTGTCTTTGCTACCTGCGAAATGTCACTGGTTTATCCTTTCATGCTAGAAAATGGCAGATCCTTACAAGAAAATCTCAGTAACAATGATGAAGTAGTAATCATCACGCCTTCTCAATGGTCTAAAAGAGGGTTTCTCAATAGTGGCGCAGATCCAGATAGAGTGGTGGTTATTCCCCATGGATTTGATCCGCGGATTTATCATCCTGTTACCGAAGAAAATCGTAAGATCTTAAGAAACAATCTGGGCTGGGATCAAGAGAGCTTTGTTTTTCTCAATATAGGTTCAATACTTGTCTGCAAAGGTATAGATCTATTACTCAAGGCTTTTGCTTTGGTTGTGGAAAGTCATCCCCAGGCAAAATTGGTACTAAAGGGACTAGATTCACTTTACAGCTCTCAAACTTCATTAGAAAAACTTTTAGAGGATTTAACCTTTGGTGAGCTGGAAAAAGTTCTGCCAAGGCTCCTTTATATTGGAGAGAGCCTCTCTTTTGGCGAAATTGCTCAGCTCTATCAGGGATCTGATATTTATGTTTCCCCCTACAATTCAGAAGGCTTTAACCTTCCCGTGCTAGAGGCTTTGGCTTGTGGACTACCGGCAATCTGCACTCAAGGAGGATCTACTGAGGATTTTACCAATCCCGACTGTGCCTTAAAAATCAAAAGTCATCTCGAAAATGTAGAATATTTTCCTCAATTCGAAGATGCCCTTGTTTTAAAGCCAGATCTAGATCATTTGGTGGAATTAATGATCAAAAGCATTGAAGATGAGCATTTCAGGAGACAAGCCAAATCAGCTGCTGTAGACTTTGTGACCCAGGGTTTTACCTATGAGAAGGTAGTAGATCGTCTTTTGCTTCTTTTTGAAGACGGATAATTTCAAAATAGGCATCTTCGATATCTCTGGTAAATTGTTTGGCATTCCAGAGAGGCTCATTCTGGCGACCTTTTGCTAGCTTCCAATGTATACTTGAGCGGAGATCTTCATTGATTCCCAATTTGATACCCCATTCTATATATTCTTGGGGGCTATAAGCTATCCCTTCGCTGATCCCGGCATTGAGCATGAATGTATAGCTGTTTCTGGCGGCAAACTGCTGCCCTACCAAGGTGACAATAGGAATTCCCATCCACAGTACCTCTAGTGTGGTAGTCGCTCCATTGTAGGGATAGGTATCTAGAACCACATCGGCTATCTGGAGATTAGCACGGTGGGTTTCTTCATTGCGATCATATGGGATAAAGCGAAGCCTATCAATCGAGACATCTTCCTGCTGAGCCAGCTTAAAAAAGAGCTCTTTGACAATATCACCATTGGCAAATCCTTTGACCAAAAGATAACTGTTGGGAACCGCCTTGACAATTGCCAGTTGTAGTTTAATAGTTTCAGGATGGCGTTTGTAGCCCGATTGGGATGTTAGATAGATAATTGCATCATTTGGAATATCCAAATCGGCTCTAGTCATATTAGGTAGTCCAACCTCAAAGCCCTCAACTGCCAAATAAGTCCTAGGTAGGCGCCAGAGCTTTTCTTGATAATATTGCTGGGCATCTGATGGTACAACATGGGGATCTACTAGAAAGTAATCTACGTTGGGAATTCCCGTAGCATCCAAACCCAGCCAAGTGATCTGAATTGGTGCCGGTTTGAGGGCCAATACCCAGCAGTTAATAGTACTGGTCATACTATCTAAATCTATGAGGATATCTAGTTGATCGCTTTGGATTTTTTGGACAGTTTCTGGGATATTATCAGCTGTACGATTGACAAAATCAGCCTTTTCAAGAAACCATTTGGCAGTGATATCATCCTCGTTTTGGTTATTGAGATAGAGATGAATTTCGAATTTTTCCTTGTTATGATAATATATCAACCAGCGCGAAAGCCAGCCTATCGAATGTCTTCTGAAATTACCAGAGAGATAACCGATTTTTATCTTCTCTTGGGATTGGTTAGCTTGTTGAGTATTGGCAACCTCGAGACTATCTTGGAATAATTGCGATAATCTATTTTGCAACGCTCTGATTTGACGAGGGTTATCTTCAATGTAGAACAGTATGTGGGTTGATGTGGGAAGAAATTGTTTGACAAAGGGATTGATTCCTCTATTTCCCATTAAATCAATTGATTCTATTGCTTCTTTATAGTTATTTAAGAGGGTTTCACTTTCTATAAATTCACCCTGCCTCAGGGCTATATCTAAAGATAGATATTTACCGTAAAATTGAGTATCAGAATCCGCAGAAGAATTGACAATCTGCTTAACGGTTTCTCTAGCTTTTTTAAAATTGATGACTAATATATAACAACCATAGAGAGTACCCAGAAGTAGCAATCTATCATCCTCTGTTGCTGACTGAAGACATGTTTGGATTATATCGATAACATAATTAACATGTTTCAACTGATGGAGCAACTTACTCAGCTGTGAGTATATACGATCTATGAATCTATCGGCTGGCGATATATGTACCAAGGAGACATTGAGAAGTTCTAAGCTTTTGATATTGGGATATAGCAGAACTTTTTCTATAGCAGATAAAAGTATTTCAAAATCGACCGAGCCTGGTTCTGCCCGAGCAAGTGATTCAATTAAACCTATTTCATCTATTAAGGATGGAGCAAATGAACCTAGCTCTATTGAAAGAGAAACAATCAAAAGTAGATTATTAGGTAAATGAGGTTCGATCTGCGCAATATATTCTCTCAAAAGGAGGCTATTTTCTGTATTTCCACTATTTTTTTGCCTGAGAGCCTCATCTTCTAAAATTTCTGACAACTCATCCATGTCTTCAACTTGATCTAGAAGAGAAAACCAGGTAGCAATGGCTTCTTCACCTCTGCCATCGAGTAGATAGGCTATCCCCAACAACCAATGGTTTGTGATGGTTTCCGGTTGTTGATAGATTAGCTTTTCATAAAACTCAATGGTTCTTTGATAGTCCCCCGATTGCAGAGAATCAAAAATTTCTAGATGCCATTTCATAAAAAATCCTTGGTGAAAATCGACTACTGATCTTTTTGAATTAGATTATGCCCAGGATTCAAAGAAACTCCCAATCGCCTAGAAAGAAAAATCTCCAGATTACGAATCAGGTAAGTCCATGTTTTGCGGGTCTGATTGTTTTCTATCATTGGTTCAACCAAGATGGTAAATAAGCCAAGACGATTACCGGCTAAGACATCGGTAAATAGACGATCTCCAACCATCGCTACAGAAGATTCCGGGATGTTCATCTGCTCAATGGCTTTTTTTAGTTTACGCCTTGATGGTTTGGCCGCGCCAAGAATGTATGGCAAATCCAATGCTTGAGCAATATTGCCGATTCTTTCTTGGCTGAGGTTATTACTTACCAGGTAAAGGGATATAGACATCTTCTTGATCTGCTCAATCCAGTTGAACAATTCATTTGATACTTCTGTGTCATTCCAGGGGACCAGGGTTTCATCTACATCTAGAATCAATCCTTTAAGGCAATATTGCTCGAGCATTCTTGGTGTAATCAAGGTTACTGGTCCACCGAGAACCAGCTTGGGTTGCAAAATGTTAACAAGCAACATAGATTTTTATTAAGAGTAATTTATGATTTCTAGATCAGGTTGTATCTAAATAGAACTGACCTCATCAGAATTGAGATGGGGCCAGTAATAGATGGTGTCAAATTAAATGACAGGTATAATATTTTCCTTAAATTGATGGCATGCTTTTCATATAGCCAGAGAAGCTTTTATCTTGCCAAGTGCTGCTGCTTCAGAAACACTGACCTTTTCACCACTGCCGAAGATTCCACTGCCTGCGGCTTTTGCTACTGCATCAGCTGCCGAATAGATGAATTCTTTGTATTGCGCTATTTCTTGATCAGTGGCTTTACCAGTTAGCGACTCAATAGCTGTATTGATTGCAGCAATAGCCCTATCAACGATTGCACCTGATTTTATATCTTCAGGCTGTATCTTTAATCCTTCGACTTGGAATTTACCTTCTTTGATAGCCTGCTGAGAAAATGCCAATTGAATGATGTGATTATCGGGATATTTAAGAGCTGCATCAGCCAGAATTGAAGAAAGTGCGACCATCTCTGGAATTGAGGAAACTAAACCTAAATCAACCATGGATACTGCAATACCGGATAAAAAGGGAGCCTGGGCGATCTTTACGATGTCTTCTGCTGTGTATGATGTGCTCATTTTGTTAATAGATTCTCAAATAGGTGAAAAATTGCTCAATCGATCTATATCTGTTGCCTTAAGCCACAGAAAGAAACTCTTGTAATGGTTGGAAACGAAAATATCGCTCACCTCCTAATTCTAAAACAATCTTGAGTCGAGGTTCACTTTTAGCCAAATTGTCCAAATAAGAAATTTCCTCTCTTGAAAGTACATAACCTTCAATGATCCAGAGAACCAATCCTTTGGATTTGGCAGGAAGATTTTGCAGACGATATCCAACTATAGGTGGTATAAATTCTATCTGTCCTACCATGGCATCTTGACCAATATTTTTCTTACCCAAATGAGGCGGACGAATCCCGTGGGTTCCCATCAGGTAACTACTTAGATCCCCAAGTCCCCTGGCAGTAATATTTAGAACTGTATATCCAGTGGTACGAAGACGACGCTGATATCGTCCTTCATATCCACCCTCTAAAGGAGCATAGACTCCGCAGGCATTGGTTTTCTCCAAGGCAGACATGAAATCTTTGCCAGTAGTCAGGATCGCCATGAACTAGACCTCTTGGTTTGATTAGATTGATAAAATTCTTTTTTAGTTTTAATATCCACTCTACCCTAACATGACTGGTTAAGTTACTCAAGTAGGTAAAAAATGATATATAGCTGAAGTCGGACCTTACAAAGAGGTAAGATAGAAGAATGCCCAAAACTTATAGTTACGACTGACGGACAATAGAAGAATGCCCAAAACTTATAGTTACGACTTACGGACAAAAGTAATAGAGTCAATTGAAATAGATGGTCTAAAGATTTACCAGGCTGCTAAATTATTTCACATCAACCACAATACAATAGCCGTTTGGCTGAAACGAAAAAGGTTAATGGGAGATTATAAAGCTCTACCAAATAGACCACCAGGCTCCAATCATAGAATTACC
>CAIPYC010000164.1 GCA_903869185.1 uncultured cyanobacterium
CCTGGAATGGGTGTCCCTGGAATGGGTGTCCCTGGAATGGGTATGCCTGGAATGGGTATGCCTACAAGTTTACCTAAATGAGTATTTGAATATACCGCTTAAGCTAAGAAACTCCCTCAATCCTTGATCTCACAAGGGTAGGGGGACTTTGATTATTTACCAAGACTCTGGTTGAAATTCTTCATCATTAATGATTTCCACAGTATCTCGGCTTGGTTTGATTACAAATAATCCTTTAAGAGTTTAACTAAAACCCGGTAAAACATTGCATGTTTCAATACAGGATAATCCGTGGATAGATGAGGACACGATAAAATCAGAAATATTACAGAGGATTATAAAATTTCTCGGTAATGTCACAGGATACAATTCTAAGAATTAGAATTATTTAGAGTATATTCTGCAGCTTTTATCCTAAAGATCATAGATAAGTTTTTCTGAAGTTCAACTAAAAGTAGGTAATATCAAGATAGCAAATATGATCGAGCAAGAAACCCGCAATATTGCTGAGTTGATTCAAGAGTTTAATCAAGGCAGGGATAAAAGACTACTGACCTTAAAATATCAAGCGATGCAGGTTAATTCATTTAGTTTTTTCCGAGGAACTTGTCATCTTTTCTATCAAGATTGGCCAGTTGGCGGTTCTTTAGATAATGCACCCTTAGCCTGGATTTGCGGAGATCTTCATTTAGAGAATTTTGGAAGCTTTAAAGGGGACAACCGTCTAGTTTATTTTGATCTCAATGATTTTGACGAAGCGATCCTGTCCCCATGCACCTGGGATGTTGCCCGTTTTCTAACTAGTATTTTTCTAGCAGCTGATAATTTTTCTTATAGTCAATCTGACGCATCAACTCTTGCTAAATTCGCTCTAGATAGCTATGTTGAGGCTCTTTCAATTGGCCATGTCTATACTATAGAAACAGCAACTGCCCAGGGAGTTGTAAAAGAACTTTTAGATAGTTTATATCAGCGCAAAAGAGAAACGTTCTTAGATACTAGAACAGAACTCAACAATGGGCAAAGACGATTAAAAATCGATCACAAACGCACCTTTCCTGTTGGAGCAAATGAGATTGAAAAAGTAACCAATCTGATTGAAGTTATAGCCAATGAACGTAAAAATCCCAATTTTTTCCGAGTATTGGATGTGACCGGACGCATTGCAGGAACTGGAAGTCTGGGTTTGGAGCGCTATGCTATTTTGATAGAGGGTAAAGGCTCCCCTAACAGAAACTACCTTCTCGATCTTAAGGCTCAGCCCGGTTCTGCTCTACAAAATTTTACCAAGGTAGCTCAGCCACAATGGAAAAGTGAGGCGCAGCGCCGCTATACCATTCAAAAAAACATGCAAGGTACCTCACCAGCTATACTATCGCCAATAGAATTTGAGCAAAAATCTTTCTTGCTCAAAGAGCTACAACCACAAGAGGATAAAATCAATCTCAAGATAATCAAGGAGCAGATCGCTGATTTTAGGCAATTGCTCAAAAATATGGCTCAACTGACAGCCTGGGCTCAACTATGTGCTTCTGGTAGGGATGGTTCCGATATTGCCGATCGCCTGATAGAATTTGCCTCCGAAAAACAATGGCAAGGAGAAATCTTAAACTATTGTCAAAATTATTGCCAGCAGGTTAAGCAGGATTATCAGATCTTCTGTCAATCACAGCTACAGCCATAATCTAGCTGTTTAGCTTAAATTCAAAAGTTAATATTTTTACTCGATTCGTCTACAATGAGAGAATTTAAGACAACCTGGGAAGATTTCGGTCTTGTCAGAACTACAGATTTTGCAGGGACGATGCTGAATATTGCTCTTTTTGGTACAAGCGCTGATCCGCCAACCGCCGGACACCTAGCTATTTTGAAATGGCTGGCGTCTCATTACGATCTAGTAGCTGTCTGGGCTTCAGATAATCCCTTCAAGCAATGTCAAACCCCATTGGACCACAGAATGTCAATGCTCAATTTGCTCATCCGAGAGGCAAAACAAAATAATATCGAACTCCACAAAGATCTCAGTGATCAACGTAGTTTATTGAGTGTAAGAAAAGCACAGACAATTTGGGGAAAAGACCATAAATACTACTTGGTGATAGGCTCAGATCTACTTGGACAGTTACCCTGTTGGTATCAAAGCGTGGAGCTTTTTAAGCTAGCTGAAATCCTGATCATACCGAGACCTAACTATCCTATTGATTTTAAAGATATAGATGCGCTTCAACTCAAGGGAGCAAAATGGCAAATCGCTGACCTGCAGGGACTTGCAGTCTCCTCGACAGACTATCGCTTAGCAAAAGCAACAGAAATACTAATTCAGCCGGTCAAAGATTATATTCAGAAAAGACATCTCTATGAAAAAAGAACTGACTGATTTAAGGCTGGGAGTAGACAATGTGATTTTTTCAGTCGATGCTCAATTCAACAGACTATTTGTTTTGCTTGTTAAAAGGGAACAGCTTCCCTACAAAGATCACTGGGGATTGCCTGGTACTATCGTAAGACAGGAGGAATCCCTTGAAGAGGCAGCCTATCGTATTCTCTCAGAAAAAATCCAGCTCAAGAATCTCTATCTCGAACAGCTTTATACTTTTAGCAACCGAGACCAAGACTCTCAGGCTCTGTATCTTTCTGTGAGCCATTTTGCCCTATTGCGTTATGAAGAAACAATGTTAATAGGACAAAACGCCTCTTGGCATAGCCTGATTGAATTACCAAAGCTAGCTTTTAATCATCGTGAAATTCTCAATTATGGTTATAAACGATTACGTAATAAATTGGAATATAGCCCTATTGCCTTTGAAGTGTTACCTGAACTATTTACTTTGAATAATCTGTATCAGCTATACTGCACTATTTTAGGCGAGAATTTCTCTGATTATTCCAATTTTCGTTCCCGATTATTAAAATTCGGCTTTCTCACTGACAGTGGAACTAAAGCTTATGTAGGCATTGGTCGTCCTGCTACGCTGTATCGCTTTGATCCTGATGCCTTTGCGCCGTTGAAGGACTATCCATTGCTTTTTGTATAAATAATCCTTATGAAAATTGCCCTTGCTCAGCTCAATCCTACAATTGGTGATCTTGATTTCAATAGTCGGCAAATCTTAGAATCTGCCCTCAAGGCCCAATCACAAGGGGTTAGACTGCTTTTGACACCCGAACTTGCTCTTTGCGGTTATCCACCTAGAGATTTGCTATTCAATCCCGATTTTATTATCTCTATTTCCAAGAGCCTGGAGCAATTAGCCCATACAATACCAGAAAATCTCGCGCTTCTAGTTGGAGTACCTACTGTTAATATAAATGCCGATATTGCTGGAGAAAAACCTCTTTTCAACTCAATTGCTTATCTAGAATCGGGGCAGATAAAAAAATATTTTCATAAGCGACTATTGCCTAATTATGATGTCTTTGACGAATATCGATATTTTACTGCTGGTAATAACGACAATGTTCTTTTACTCGATAAACACAGGATTGGTATAACTATTTGCGAAGATATCTGGAATGACGAATCTTTTTGGGGAAAAAAAAGTTATCATTCTAATCCGCTTCAAGAGCTGTCTGTTTCTGGTGTAGATTTAATAATAAATCTTTCTGCTTCGCCCTATTATCTAAATAAACATCATCTCAGAAGAAAAATGTTGGAATTTGCGGCCAGACAATACGATCTTCCTATTATCTATACTAACCAGGTTGGAGGCAACGATGATCTGATATTTGATGGACATAGTACCGCTATCAATAGAGAAGGGAGAACTGTGCTTCAGTCCAAGGGTTTTCAGGAAGATTTTAAAGTTATTGAATTTTCGGATGAATCAGGGGATTTGAAACAGTCGAGCCTAGAGGATCTTCCCGCAAGAGAGGAGGAAGAAATCTGGTCAGCTTTGGTCTTGGGGGTTAAAGACTATGCCAGAAAATGTGGCTTTACTAAAGCCGTACTTGGTCTTAGTGGCGGAATTGATTCTTCCCTAGTTGCCACAATAGCCACAGAAGCCCTGGGCCAATCCAATGTACTAGCTCTGCTAATGCCCTCTCCCTTTAGCTCAGAGCATTCAATCAAAGATGCCCAAGAATTAGTCAAAAATCTGGGCATACAGTCACATATCATTGAGATAGAAAATTTGATGCATGACTACGATCTTGCTCTGTTGACCATCTTTGAGGATCAAGAATTTGGAATAGCACAAGAGAATATACAGTCAAGAATCCGAGGCAACCTCTTGATGGCTGTAGCTAATAAATTTGGTTACCTACTATTATCTACTGGTAACAAGTCAGAAATAGCAGTGGGATATTGTACACTTTACGGAGATATGAATGGAGGTCTGGCAACTATTGCAGATCTGCCCAAAACCAAGGTGTATAAACTCTGTAATTGGTTGAATCGAGACAGTGAAATAATACCTTATAATATTTTGATTAAACCTCCCAGCGCAGAATTGAAACCCGGACAGCTAGACCAGGATTCTCTACCACCCTATGAGATACTCGATGATATTCTCTTACTTATGTTCCAAAAGCATCAAACTAAAGGCGAGATCATTGCTGCTGGCTATGATCCCCAAACTGTATCCAGGGTGATGAACCTGGTTTTTAAAGCCGAATTTAAAAGAAAACAAGCACCCCCAGGACTAAAGGTCACTGACAGGGCTTTTGGCTGTGGTTGGCGTATGCCCATTGCAAGTCGTTGGTTTTGATATCACATGACTATATTTTTTTTGAATAACTAAATTCTAAAAGTGCAATTGATCAACTACCAGATCACTATTGATGAAATAGTCATTGAGGTTACCAGAAAGAACATAAAAAATATTCGACTAGTGATACATCGCAGCGAAGGTAGGGTGAGGATTTCCGTGCCTCTGCATGTTGATGATGAAATACTCAGGCAGTTTGTTGTTAAAAAAATACCATGGATCAAGAAGAATCACAGTAAACCGTCAAAAACTGAATATCTTTTTATTTCTGGAGAAATTCATTATTTTCAAGGTAAATCTTATTTACTTAATTTAACGGAACGAGATTGCAAACCTAAGATTGAGATCAGGGATGACTCCTGCTTAGATATCTATCTGCCCCCGGGAAGTGATCCCGACAAGCGCAAAAGTCTGTTGTTGGCTTGGTATAAGCAGTATCTGGAATATTCAATACCTGAGTATATCAAGTATTGGGAACCCATCTTGAATGTGCAGGTAAAAAAATGGGGTATCAAATTGATGAAAACTCGCTGGGGTAGTTGCAATTTTAGAGATCGCAGGATTTGGTTGAATCTAGAGCTTGCCAAGCATGCTCCCCAATGTATAGAGTACGTGGTGGTTCATGAGATGGTTCATCTGTTGGAGCCAAATCATGGCAGTAAATTTATCGCTCTGATGGATCAACATCTACCAGATTGGCGAATCATCAAAAAGCAACTAAATGGAATTCACTAAAAAGAAATTTAAACCATGAAAAAGTTTATTATTGAGTTTTTGATTACCGCAGTTTTGGTATTTGGTCCGGTCTATCTGTATTTTCAATATTTATATTGATCATGAGGATATTTGGCTTTAAAATAACAAAACAGAAAAACAAGGAGTTCAAATAATATTTTTACCCCACCATTAGCCCGTCTGATTGAACAACTTCAGCGTCTTCCTGGAATAGGACCCAAATCAGCCCAGAGATTGGCACTCCATCTGCTTAAGCGCTCAGACGATGAGGTGCAGTCCTTAGCCAAAGCCCTTGTAGAAGCAAAAAAACAGGTTGGACTGTGCCGTGTATGCTTTCAGCTTTCAGCAGATCCAGTTTGCAATATCTGTAGCAACAATGAGCGAGAAAAGAATGTTCTCTGCGTAGTGGTGGATCCTAGAGATGTGATCGCCTTGGAAAAAACCAGAGAGTATAAGGGACTCTACCATGTATTAGGTGGTGTGATCTCGCCCATGGACGGTATAGGTCCAGAACAGCTCAACATTTATCCCCTTGTTCAAAGAGTGGCAGCCGATAAAACCAAAGAGGTGATCATGGCAATCAATCATAGCGTGGAAGGAGAAACCACCACACTCTATATAGGACAGCTGTTGAAACCATTTACCAAGGTGACCAGGATAGCACTTGGACTGCCCATGGGCGGCGATCTCGAATATGCAGACGAAGTCACCCTAGCTAGGGCGCTGGAAGGACGTAGAGAGATTGACTAGTTTTTAGCAGCAAAACCACAATAAGTTATCTTGCGATTGTTAAAGAATGTTAACTTTTCTCATAATTGCTCCTCGTTTTGGGAATAAGATCGAGGATATAGTTACCAATTGAGGATATAAGATAAAAACAATTATGAGAATATCTCACACACCGCATATAATACAAATGGCTTTATGGACTTTATTTTCAATCGCCTTGATGGCAGCTGGGGTAGTGTTTCTGATGACCAGGATGACCATCAGTTAGCTCATAAAAGCTCAAGTACTAACCAAAGCGGCCGCTGATATAATCAATGGTCGCTTCTTGTTTGGGTTTATGGAAAATATTTTTAGTATCGTCATGTTCCACCAGATAACCCACTTTGGCGCCTTTGTCTGTGGCTTCAGCGTTGAAAAAAGCCGTTTTATCAGATACCCTCAAAGCTTGTTGCATATTGTGAGTAACCATGACAATAGTGTACTGCCTTTTGAGTTCATGAATGAGCTCTTCTATTTTGAGCGTAGAGAGTGGATCAAGTGCGGCGCAGGGCTCATCCATTAAGATAACCTCTGGTTGAATCGCAATAGCTCTGGCTATACAGAGTCGCTGTTGTTGTCCGCCTGAGAGTGCTAATCCGCTTTGCTTAAGTTTGTCCTTGACGTCATCCCAAAGAGAAGCTTTCTTTAAAGAGCTCTCTACAAGTTCATCCATATTGCCCTGGTAGCCGTTAATTTTGGCACCGAAAGAAATATTTTCATAGATAGATTTTGGGAAGGGATTAGGCTTTTGAAAGACCATGCCAATCCGCGAACGCAGAAGAACAGGATCTATTCTGGATGAATATATATCTTGACCATCAAAACGAACCTTACCTTCTATTCTGGCACTTGAGACAAGATCGTTCATACGATTAAAGCAGCGCAGAACGGTACTTTTTCCACAGCCAGAAGGTCCTATAAAAGCGACCACCTCGTTAGGTGCAATTTCTAGAGATACCTGCCGAACGGCCAGATGAGAACCATAGAAGACGTTTAGTCCTTCTACCTGCAAAACCGGGAGGCTCTCTTTATTTTGATTTTTTGTGTTCATTACAATTTCTCCTTAGCCAAAACGTCCAGATACATAATCTTGAGTTACTTTTTCTCGAGGATTACCAAAGATAACTTCAGTGGAATCAAACTCAGCCAGGTAACCAATCTTGCCCCCTTTATCTGCAGTAGCTTCTGCATTAAAGAAAGCTGTATAGTCAGCAACCCTGGTTGCTTGTTGCATATTGTGGGTAACAAGGATGATAGTGTAATTTTCCTTGAGTTCATGCATGAGCTCTTCAACTTTTCTTGTCGAGATGGGATCTAACGCCGAACAGGGTTCATCCATCAGAACAACCTCAGGTTGAGCGGCAATGGTACGAGCAATAGATAAGCGTTGCTGTTGTCCGCCAGATAAGGAAAAACCACTAGCTTTGAGTTTATCTTTGACCTCATCCCACAGCGCAGCCCTTCGCAGAGAACTTTCTACCAACTCATCTAGGTTTCCTTGATACTTATTGACCCTGGCTCCATAGGCTACATTGTCATAGATTGACTTAGGAAAAGGATTTGCCTTTTGAAAGACCATGCCTATTCTCTTTCTCACCTCAGTTGGATCTATATCACTTTGGTAAAGATTAGTTCCATGGTAAGAAACCAACCCAGTGACACGAAAACTTTCAATTAGGTCATTTAGTCGATTGAAGCATCTTAAGATAGTGCTCTTTCCACAGCCGGATGGACCGATGAAGGCAGTGATTTTATTTTTAGGAATTTCAATATAGACATCCCTTACGGCGCGATAGTTACCGTAGAAAATATTGACATTTTCTGCTTTTAAAACAGGATTACTCTCCTGCATGATTTCCATCTCCTTTAGTAAGTTTTTTGGCGGGTAGCCAGGCGAGAAAGAACACTAGTCAGCAAGACCAACAAGACTAGAACTAGTGAACCTGCCCAGGCGAGCTGATTTTGAGCTTCATAGGGAACTGTGGCAAAATTATAAACCGAGACAGCCAAGGTTGAAATTGGCTTTGTTATTCCATCTGGCCAAAAATTGGAATTAAGGGCGGTAAAAATCATTGGCGCTGTTTCACCTGCAGCTCTGGCAATTGCCAAAGTTACGCCAGTTAAGATAGCAGGAACAGCCGCAGGCAGGACAATCTTGAGAACGGTTTGAAAATTGTAGGCGCCAACACCCAATGCAGCCCAGCGCACATCCTGCGGTACTATTTGCAATGCCTCATCTGTGGTCTTGATGATCGTAGGCAGCATAAGTACTGCCAGCGCTATACCAGCTGCTATAGCTGAGAAACTTACTATTTTCGATTCAATAACAAGACCATAGGCAAATATGCCGGCAATAATCGAAGGGACACCGCTCAACACGTTTGTGCAAAAGCGGACGCCTTGGGCAATTTTGTTGTTACCGCTGAATTCTGAAAGATACACGGCAGCCAATACTCCTATAGGAACCGCAATGGCAACTGAGATCAGTACAACAATTATAGTTCCTAGGATCGCATTACCCAAGCCACCTTCTGTTAGCCCAGGTGGGGGAGGGAGTTGGGTCAAAAGATCCGGGCGAAGATGAGATCCTCCTTTGATTATAACTAGAGCCAGGACCAGAAACAGGGGAATGATAGTCAGAAAGAGACATAAACCAGATAAAAAGGTCATAATCAGACCAAAAATTGAGCGAGGGCTACCAGGCTTCTTTTTTAGATTTAATGCAAAATCGTTACCAGTCATAAAATTATTAGTTATATTTAGCCTTAACCCGGTGAACAATTTTATCAGCCAAGACATTAACAACCAATGTCAGCAACATTAGTACCAGACCTGCGTACATCAAAGCCGAAACTTGCATTCCACTGGCTTCTGCAAATTCATTGGCCAATCTCGAAGATATGGTATAAGCAGGAGCGAGTATAGATGAGCTAACGCTATTGCTGTTACCAATCACCATAGTCACGGCCATAGTCTCACCCATAGCCCTTCCCAGTGCCAACATGATACTTCCGACAATCCCGCTAAAGGCCGCTGGGATCAAAACCCTAAAGATTGTTTCCCATCTGGTAGATCCAAGTCCCAGGGAAGCTTGCCTCAACTCTGGGGGTAGAGAAGCCAAAGAGTCACGAGAAATAGCAATGATGATGGGCAAAATCATAATAGAGAGTATCACTCCAGCAGGCAACATACCTCCTGCTTGGCTGGGGGCAGTATTAAATAGGGGAAACCAACCGAAATTTTGATGAAGCCAATTGCCAATTGGTTCTAGGAAAGGTATGAGCACATTAATGCCCCACAACCCATAGACAACACTTGGCACTGCCGCTAGAAGCTCCACCATAAAGGTCAATACTGTGCGGATATTTTTCGGAATGAAATTTTCACTCAGAAAAACAGCAGTTCCCAATCCTAAGGGGATAGCTATGATCAAAGAGACCAAGGAACTTACAATAGTACCGTAAATCAATGGCCAAGCCCCGAAAGCATCTTCTACAGGATTCCACTGACTGGAAAAGAGAAATCCAAGTCCAAATTTTGATATCGCGGGCAGGGATCTAAACAAGACTACCAAGGCTATCAATACCAGAATCAAGCCGATACTGATAGCAAAGGCGCGCGTCAATCCGAAAAATACCCTATCTAGCCCCTTTTCGGAGCTAGATCTTTTACCCATATTGGCTGGGGGGGGTGAGGAAATCATAATTCAGTAATGCTCTGTTGCTTATTTTACAGTTACTTTGTAAGCAGGGCTAGATGGTGTGATGGTGTTAGCTGCAGCTGCTATCTCTTGTCTAACATTTTTAGGTATAGGTATATAGCCTAGCGGGGCGCTTTGAGCTTGACCATCGTTGATAGCATAATCCACCATTGCCTTGATTGCTATAGCCTTGCCTGGAGTATCGTAAGACTTGTGGACAAGGAGCCAGGTGAAGGTGACAAAGGGATAAGAGCTTGGATCTGCTGAGTTGAGGATAAAAGCTCTCAAGTTAGCAGGAAGTTTAACTTTGGCTAATGTCGCTGAGCCATTTTTCTCGGTCGGCTCAATGAACTTGCCGGCTTTATTGCCCAAAGTGGCCATACTGACTTGATTGTTTTTGGCAAAGCCATATTCTACATAGCCAATTGCCCCGGGAGTTCTCTTTAGGGTTGCGGTGATACCATCATTGCCTTTAGAGCCTACAAATTTGCCGCTTGGCCATTGAACACTCTTGCCAGAGCCAACTTTGCTTTTCCATTCGGAACTCATCTCACTAAGATTCTGAGTAAATACAGAGGTAGTTCCACTTCCATCTGATCTGTGAACTACGGTAATTGGTAAATCAGGAAATTTAACTCCAGGATTGTCTTTGGCTATTTTAGGATCACTCCAGTTAGTGATCTTGCCCAGGAAAATATCAACGTAGGTTGGCTGAGAAAGACGTAGCTTGGCGATACCTGGGGCATTATAAGCAAGTACTATTTCACCGGCAGTTACAGGAAGCATAAGGACTCCTCCCTTGGAAACCTTGGCGATTTCCTCATCCTTCATGGCAACGTCGCTACCAGCAAAGTCAAGAGTTCCTTTGATGAACTGCTCCACACCAGCCCCGCTACCGGTTCCTTGATAGTTAACCTGCACATTGGGAACTTTTCTGCTGAGCATTACAAACCAGTTCTGATAAAGAGGAGCAGGAAAAGTAGCCCCGGCGCCTGTTAATTGCACTTTGGTAGTTAGTGGAATAGGAGTATCAGCAAAAGCCATTGGAACAGTCTTATGACTAGCTATTGCAGCTAAACCCAAAGCAAATGTAGATAGAGTGAGAGCGATTGGTTGTTTTTTGATCAACATATAAAGTCTTTAATTTTAGTTAATTTCTTTTTAACTGAGAAAATTGTATGTTATTAGGTGCATTCACTAGGTAAAGGCCAGGTTAAGCTTTTTGAAAAAGTGGGTTTTACTTGATACTGTTTTTGTATTCTCTCTGCTGGGAATAACAAAGAAGGTTAAGATATTTGTAAAGATTTTGACAAGGACCTTTTGACTCAATGGCACGCCTAGCACTTCTGAGTGTTTCAGATAAGATGGGAATATTGGAATTAGCCAAGCAACTGGTGGATAATTTTGCTTTTGAAATTGTCAGCAGTGGTGGTACAGCTAAGAGCTTAAAGGAGGCAGGAATTCCTGTTACTCTCGTTAGCGAACATACTGGAGCTCCCGAAATTCTCGGCGGTCGTGTCAAGACCCTTCATCCGCGTATTCACGGCGGAATCCTGGGGCGCAGGAATCATCCAGAAGATCTAAAGGAGATGGCGCAGCAAAATATCCCACCTTTTGATCTAGTTGTGGTCAATCTCTATCCCTTCGAGCAAACTGTTGCCAATCCTGATATATCCCTATCTGATGCTATTGAAAAGATTGATATAGGTGGACCAACCCTATTGCGCGCAGCGGCCAAGAATTTTGCACATTTGACAGTTCTTTGCGATCCTATTTACTATCAACTGTATTTAGAACAGTTAAGCCAAGGTGAGCCGACGGTTGAATTTCGAAAATCCATGGCGCTTGCTACTTTTAGGAAGACTCAGTCCTACGATTGGGCTATCGCCAATTATTTTGCACAACTGCCTACAGAAAAAACAACCGGAACTTGGCAAATTGGGGGAAAATTAAACCAAACCCTACGCTATGGTGAAAATCCTCATCAAGGTGCCAGCTGGTATAGTACTGGAGATGTGCCCAGTGGCTGGTCAGCAGCTCTGCAACTTCAAGGAAAAGAGCTCAGTTATAACAATCTCTTGGATCTCGAAGCTGCAAGACGCCTGATTATAGAATTTCCCACTCAGCAGGCTGCTGTGGCAATTTTAAAGCATACCAATCCCTGTGGTGTGGCTCTGGGTAATAGCTTATCCCAAGCATATCTCAAGGCTTTTAATGGAGATCCCGTTTCTGCCTTTGGTGGTATAGTGGCTCTCAATCAGTCCGTAGACGAGGAAACGGCTATCGCTTTAAGTAAAACGTTTCTAGAATGCATTGTAGCTCCTGGTTGTAGTGATCAAGCCAAAGAGATATTGGCAAAAAAGAACAATCTACGTGTTCTGGTGTTAAAAGATTTTGTTTCAGGTTGCAAGGAGCATCTCGAGATGATCTCTGGTGGCTTTCTCGTCCAGAGTGTAGATGATATCGCTACTGATTCCAAGCAGTGGAAAGTTGTCACAACTAGACAACCCAGCGCTGAGCAAATGGAAGAGCTTTTATTTGCCTGGAAAATAGTAAAGCATGTCAAATCTAATGCCATTGTTATCACCAAAGATTTAACCAGTCTTGGGATTGGAGCCGGTCAGATGAATCGGGTTGGTTCTGCCACTATAGCTTTAGAGCAGGCAAAAGAACATGCCCATGGAGGAGTATTGGCAAGTGATGGGTTCTTCCCCTTTGATGATTCTGTAAGACTGGCTGCCCAAGCCGGAATTTCTGCTATTGTCCAGCCTGGGGGTTCTGTGCGTGATATTGAATCGATCGAGGCTGCCAATGAACTGGGTATGGTTATGCTCTTTACTGATATTCGTCACTTTCTCCATTAAAACAAAACCAGAGGGTATATAGATTCTGATGCTTTAAGCAATGTTACATGAGCCACTTAAGATAGAACGTATTACAATTGGCTTAAAAGGTCTTGGTGATAATTTAGTTGGTACAAAAATCATCCAGCTTTCTGATCTTCATGATGATGGAGTTCGGCTTGATAATAACCTCTTCGAGCAATGTATCCTGGAGTGCAACAGCATAAAACCCGATTTGATCCTTTTAACTGGAGACTATATCACCAATGAATTGGATCCCCTCGAGGGGCTATTAGACAAACTGAGCAGACTCAAGAGCAAATCTGGAGTTTTTGCTATCTTGGGAAATCATGATAGTTATAAGGTGAGCTTGAGAAAAAAGATGATCTCGGCTTTAACTAGTATCAACATAGAGGTTCTTTGGAATAGTTATGCTACTCCTTTGGGAGATAATCTATTAATAGTAGGCCTTGGTGATCTTTATTCTGGTGAATTTAAACCTGAGAAGGTTTTTAAACAGTTAGATCCTAATCTTCCCAGAATAGTACTTTCACATAATCCCGATACAGCTGAGTTACTGGAAAAATACAGGGTTGATCTACAGCTTTCAGGACATACCCACGGAGGTCAGGTGATCTTACCGTGGATAGGCCCTCTTCCGAGAATCTTTTCTTTAGTCCAACACCTGTTTTATAAAATCAAGGGAGAAGATCGTTATTTTTTAGGCATCAAGCATTGGGAATGGTCACAGGGGCTTCACCAGGTTGGTGATAATCTACTTTATGTCAATAGAGGTTTGGGAAGCTATTTTCCAGGAAGACTCTTTTGCCCTCCAGAAATGACTGTGATTAACCTGGAAAACCATATTCCGCAGGTTGAGGATGGAAGAAATAATCCCTAAAATAAGAGTACAAGATATTATGGACTGGGGTACAGCTGTGGCTATCGATATCTCTCATCAATATCATTTAATTTGGTATTATAGCAATAGCCAGAGCTTATAGAGAAGAAACCATAAGAATATGCTCGATAGCATCTCGA
>CAIPYC010000165.1 GCA_903869185.1 uncultured cyanobacterium
ATAGTTTGCTTGAAGTGGTAGAAAATGTAAATTTAGAAATTTTAAAATCAATATAAATATATGTCAGCATGGATTAAAATTGGAATACCTGATAAACATTTTACCAGTGTTAAAAGGTCAAAGGATACAAACGCTCCATTAAATGGTTACTATGAAGATGGCACTAATACCTATGATATATCATATTATTACCACGACAATATTTTTAAAGCCTTGCGCCAAACTTATTACAATATAGCAACTAAAACTGATTATGAATTTAAAAATAGATGGAATTTTTTTGAAGTATTACCAAGATCAGAAATCCCAATACCTATTAACAAACAACAATTACAAAATATTAAAGAATTAAAGAATTTACTTTTAAACTCAAATTTTTCTGAATATATTGTTATCCCTGAAGATAAGTATATGGCAGGATATTTAACTGAATATAGTCAAGGGAAAAAATCATTGCTGAAATTTGTAAATTGGTTTATTTTTTGGACAAATAAATATCACAGTCAAAATAAAACTCCATTTTATTATTATAATTAACCCTATGTTCACAATCAACAAATACCTACAATACAAAAACACCGCTGACAGCAAGCCTAGAGTGCTTGTGGAAGGGGTGGATTATAAATATATTAGCTACAACACAGAAGAGTTTTATCATAAATTTATAGCAAATGGCAACGAATTTGAGGTCGGTAATATTAAAGATAAAACTGAAAGAGGGTATTTAATTAACATCGATGGAGGATACGATCAGGAAAAAAGAATGGTTGCCAACCTCTCAGACACACGTCTTTTGCTCTCGGTAGAGATTGAAAATTATAGGTGGTCTGACGTTATTTCTGATAAGGTTTTAAATATTAGAGAATTACAAGTCGTCCATTACTTAGGAAGAAAAGCAGATAATGAAGAAGACTACGATAGAGAAGAATGTTGGGGTATTGCAATTTTCAATAATAGTGAAATGTGTGTATTTTTTCCACACCCTCAAATTACTTGGGGGATATTTCCAAAAAATATTAAAGATAAAGAAGGTCTTTTAACTTATACTGGAATTAATGCCAGTAGCTTAAATTATGATGATATGATTGAAAGAATAGAAACTTTTGATTTTGAATCCGACCCCAAAAAATACTCCAAACTTTTGTGGAATTTGTCCGAAGAGGAGGGTTGGAAGAAGGTTTTTGGGTTGTTAAATATAAAAGTATAAGTATGCCCAACACCAAAGCCTTTTCAGCAACTACCATGGATATTTTGAAAAAAGAAATAGACAATTTCCTAAATTCTAAATTGAATAAAAATATCAATGTAATTAGTCTAAGCCACTCCAGCAATTCAGCTGGATATACCGCAATTTTAATTTATGTATAACTTTTTTTTAAAAATACTCTTATTTTGCCTTAAACAAGCTGAGGAATTTAACAGAGCAATTGTAGATAAAATTAATTTAGACAATGCCATCAGAAAAAGGATGAGTAAAAAAGCAAAAGGATTAAAAGTAATTTTTGACCAAAAAATATGAATAAATTTGATAACGACCAACAAAAACTATTTGAGGCTTGGGAAAATTTCAAGCGTGAGTTCGTGGACGGAGTAGGGAAAACTGCGAGCCCCATATTAAAGACTCTAGTGTTTGTTTTAAATAAAATTTTTAAATAATTATGCCAAACAATCTAGCACCAACAGTAGAAGCAATTACCAAAAATTTAAAAAGAAATAACTTTAAAGGAGCTACAGTGAATGAGTTTTTTGGGATCAAAAAACAGACTGCAAAAGCAAAAAGCTTGGATTATACTGACCCAAAATGGATTCCAACAGGTACAAAAAAGATGAGGAAAAATAAAACATGGCTTGAAAAAGAAGTTGCAAAATTTAGAAAAAAGTATTTTGACCAAAACCAAAAATAGAAAATAGCTACCGTGTATGATAGGTTTAATTTATCTCAGAGTTTCTACCGACGACCAAGAGAGTGGACTGGAAATGCAAAGAGCAATTACCAAAAAAGTTTGTGACAAATTAGATATAAAAATAGTTGATACTTACGAGGATGTAGCCATTTCAGGAGCTAGCCGAAATAGGCAAGGACTTAAAGATTTAAAAGCTAAAATAGCCAAACTGGCTGACAGTAGCGAAGAAATAGCGATTATTGTTTATGATATTTCCAGAATTGCCAGAGACATGACCATTGGTGAGGAAATTATCCAACTCTGCAAAAAAAATAAAGTAGCTATTGTAGATAGCACAGGCAAAATTACCAGGATTAATGGTTGGGCAGATAGTGCTTTTATTCGTTTTCAATTTATGATGTCTACAACTGGCAAAGAGATCAAAAATGAAGATGCTATAAATGGAATGAGCCAAGCCCTTAATCAAGGTAGGTGGATATTTCAAGCACCTAAAGGTTACAAATACGAAATGAAATATCATGAAAAATTAGGTATAAAATGCAAAACTTTAGTATTTAATTACGAATCAGAAATAATCAAAGAAGCCCTAGAGGGTTTTGCTAGTGATATTTTTAAAAGTCCAAACCAAGTTCGTGAGTTTATTTTATCCAAAAATGCCAAAATTGAAAAAGCTAACCTAAAACAATTTTTAACCAATCCACTGTATGCAGGAAAAATTGAATATCCAACTTGGAAGGTTAGTTTTAGGGAGGGAGTACATCAACCCCTTATTTCGATGGAAACCTACCAAAAAATTTTAGATAAATTTGAAATCAAAACCGAAAATGGCTACACAGTTAATTCTATAGAAGATTTTGCCCTCAGAAGGCACATTAAGTGTAATGAGTGCGAAGGTTGGCTAACTGGTTGCTGGGTGAAGGGTAGGGATAGAAAATACAAATCTTACTTCTGCCAAAATAAAAAATGTAAGTATTATCACAAGCATATGAACGGCGACAAGCTAGAAGCTAAGTTTGTGGAGCTGTTAGAGTCCATAAAGCTTCCTAATTACATTTTGGAGACTGCCAAGGAATCGTTTGAGCTTGCATCTCAATTACAATTAAAAAGCTTAGAAAATACCAAAAAAGAGGGTTTAAACGAAGTCAAAAAAATAGATAGGCAAATTACTAATCTCTGGGAAAGATTAAAAGACTGTGAGATAGAAATTATTGCCAAAAAATATGAATTAGAAATTGCAGATTTAGAAAAACAAAAGGTTATTTTGTCTGCTCATTTAAAAGAATTAGCCAACTCAGAAATCGATACCCAAACAAAATATCGAACCACGATTAATAGAGCAATGGTAATGCTCGAAAAACCTGATAAAATGTGGCTTTTGGGTAGCCTAGAACTAAAGCGCTTACTGTTTAATATTGTGTTTGAAGAGTATATTTTTGTTTGTCCAAATGATTTATATCCAACCGCCCGATTTTCTCTAATTTACCAGCTTTTTAGCCAGTTTGAAAATCAAAAAAAGGTGTGGTGGACTAATCCTACCCAAATATCCAACGTAATTGAGACCAAATTACTGAATCTTGTTAAGTCAATTCACCCCCACGTCCAGCACGTGGAAAAGGGTGAATGGGATCGTGTTTTTGATATTTTAAACCTAGTAATCAATTAGTATGTCCAAACTTTTTATATTTTTCACATTTATCACTAGTCTAATCACTAGCAATTTCTTTTTTGTACCTATACAAAAAGCACCAGTAATCACGCCAAGTAGTTCTACGAGTTCAAGTAGTCCTAGTTCGGAGGCTAAAGTAGTGCTAAGTAGCTCTAGTAGTTCCATTACCAGTCAAACAAGTAGCCCAAAGCCCCAAACCTACCAAAAACAAGTTGTAGCAAGCAGTTCAAGTTCAATCGCACCAATTACCACTGCTAGCTTGCCAGCTGATTACGTACCGGCTCCAATTTTGCCACCAATTCAGCCTAGTAGTTCCAGCAGTTCAATTTATACCTCAGATAGACCGCTACCAGTCAATTACGAGCCAGTACCAGTTTTTAAGACAGAATCCAGCCAAGCCACTGAGCCATTTAATCGTGGTAAATACGAGGATTTTGTAGGGGCGTATATGAACTAAATCTCCCTCACTGTGATTACTTGATTCATTTCTGGTGGCTCACTATTGTGATCAATAGCTATTACTGTACCAGTAAGTAGCCTACCTTGTCTATTTTTGATTTGTACGATCAAACCAAGTATTAGTTCTGGAATGTAGTTATTTAGCCTTACTTGGACAACTTCGTGTGGATCCTTAAAATTATTCAAAAAATAAGTATACAGGAATGCTACAGATGGAGTTACTATAGTGTTATTAGCAATAGGCTCGGTTAGTGTAGTATAGGCAAAATCTGCATCTATTTCTAGTTCTTTGATACCATACTTTTTTTGGCTGGTTAAATCCTCCAGAAAGTATTGAAAATCTGTATTGCCTATATTAGAATTCAAAAAATGTGCTTTAGGAACGCAATTAGCTTTTAAAGTCAAATATCCTAAGTATCTATCTGTAGAGTTAGAATTATAAAAAGTGACGTAAGGCACACCATTTTCAATTCCTGTATCAATTATTGAGACTCCAGTATTATTGTAGCTGGCATTAGGATCGGTAGAGACAACCCAGCTTTGAACGTAGATGCTATTTATTGGAATATAAATATAATCTAGGATTGAAGAATTAATTGTGTAAGGCGTCCCTAAAACATAGTAAGTTACAGATACATTGTATTTTACATTATCTTTTTGGTCTAAGTATACTTTTTTTCTTGCATTGGCAGCTATAACCTCGTTGGAACCTGAATTGTAGAAATTAATAAAATAGATTGAACCTTGATTAAAAATATTTGGGAAAACGTTAAGCTTAAATTTCAATCTGTTAAAAATAAAATCGTTAGTGGTAGTATCAGACAAATAGCCACCATCGTCAATTAGATTATCGTTGATTACAAATGGTGTTGGCTTAGTTAAGTCGGCAGTAGAAATTGCTGGATTATACCACGTTTTATAGCCACTTCTAGCAATTAGTCTGTTATTAATCGGGTCAAAAGTAATATAGCCAAGAGTAGCATTTAGTATTTTTTCGATCACTGAGCCTATAGTATCAAACATGTCTATACTAAACAGGCTTTGTTTTTTATAGTTCTGAATTGTTCCATATGTAGGGTGTGTGTACCACAGTCCTAAATAATCATCACCTGTATTTAAAAAATTAATATCCACATCGTAAAAAGAACTAGGGAAACAAAAAGAAAGAATATATTTAAGATTATCATTCAGCCAAGTTTGTGGTGAGCTTGTAATTCCAACCAAATTGTTATTAGGGAAGCTCGGCAAATCAACAAATCTTTTGGTTTTGATTTTTTCAAAATAATCTAAAATGGTAAAACTTACATCGTCCTCATTAAGTAGTCTAGTATCAATCACACCTCCCAAAGCACTTTGTTGATAGTAAGTAGCCCCGTCGTCGCTAGATACAGAATTTTTAAGCACTATTGGCTCGCCAGGTATATACTCCACAGCTTGGTCAACATTTTTATTTAGAATTAAATTAGCATAATACACACTTTGGCTACCACTAGTAGTTTGGAAATTACACTTGAAGGTAATCATATTTGACCAATTACCAGTCCCAGTTTTAGTAAAATCACCTTTTTTAATTTTAATTTTGTTAGAAATCCCATCTACCAAAGTGTTTTGATTGAGTGATAAACTAGCTTGGTAAGTAGTAGTTGCGCCCGAGCTTTCAAAGCGTAAGTAGGAATTAGCCAGGCTAATATTAGCAACTGTATCGCAAGCAAAATCTAATTCAATATAGTCTAAATCAGTGCTGTTATAGGTTGTAGAATTTACCTCGTTTGGCAGATAAAAAGTAGATAAATCATTTAAATTATTGCTGGATAAATCAAGTGCTTGAATACTTACAGAATCTACCAGAGCAGAGGTAGTAATCGTATTTTTTCTTGAAAAAGCTTGTATAAGGTTACTTAGTGGATCTGTTTGAGTGTATTGAGTAGAGTTTGTCCAACCTTCCGCATCAATGCCAGTAGCTAGGGTTTTTCTAAACACATTTTGAATTTTGGCAGTTGCAGAGGTTGTACTGGAGCCAAAGACTCCATTACTTAATTTACTAGAAATATTGAAAGCCCCAACTGGTGCATAGCTAGTATAACTCCAGCTAGTATTGCTTGTATTAGTTTGGCTACCAATGCTAATAGTTGGCATATCAGTAATAGAATATAGCCTGTATTTGTTGTTGATATAGCTTCTTACTGTATCTCTATCTGTAGAACCCAAAGCACTTTGGAAAATCAAAATTTCAGCTATATCTCCGCTAAAATTACGTGAAATACCATTACTATTTGCTCCAATAATTAATCCGCCAGTAGGATCTATTGGATTAGTACCTGCTATAGTTCCAATGTTTGTGTTATTGAGATAGAAGCTAGGCGAGCCTGAGCTAATTGTCATTGCCACTACATTAAAGCCAGTACCAATAGAAGTAGCAACACTTATCCATCTGGAATTTTCATACAAGGCTAAAAGATTATTACCATTTACACTATTATCCGTTACCGATGTCCCAATTCCAATGGCTACTCCATTAGGCGTGCCATTACCAATTTTTAAAAGATTACCATGAGCAGAACTACTTGGAGGTCTAAAAACTACGAATACAGTTAAATTTTGAACGCTTGGAATAGGTAGAGTATTTTGACCAGTTAGCCAAGCAGTGTAAGGGGAAGAAAAATTATTAAAATTTATTGTTTCTATGCCATTAACTTGGTAAAATGATAAAATTGGAGTGTGGGCAGAATCTCCATTAGCAACAAAATCAAAATTACTTTTTTCATTTGCCCAAGTAGATTTAATAGAATTAAAAGATGGGTCTAGTTGATTATTGCTAACCCTATAATCCCTATAATTGCCCATGAACCAATGAGTAAGAGTAGCGTTACTAAAAATACTACCAATCACGGAGCTATCTGATAAACTAGCTAAGGCTGGATTTCCATATTCAAAATAAATTGTCTTGGTAGAGTTAGAAGCAATACTAGGTACAACTATGAATATACAAGTTGCAGGATTAGCAGGGGATTGAACGAAAAAGCTAAGAGGAGTCGTTCCATCACTATCATACACTCTTAAATCGTTAAAATTATATGCGGAATTGTAGGCTAAATGATCGCTCAAGTGGTTGTACACCACACACACGGTATAGTTAGTTTTTGCCGTTTTACCTGTATTATCCAGGGTGATTGCTCTTTTGTAGGGATTAGTTCTGGTGGCGTTAAAATCACTTTCATTATTATAATTACTACCGATACCTACGTCTGGAGAGATTTTTTTAACTTGTAAACTAAAATCAGAAGCGATGGAAGCCATAGGTTATAATTCAAAAACTAAAAATTCAAAATTATAGTAAGTTTCTGTGTCCGATACTATTTCTATGCTCTCATTATTAAATTGGACGTACGCCCAGTTGTTAAATATATAATAACCACTATGCCCTGGTATTTGTACCCACCACCTTCTAGAGCTCAAAGCATAGCTAGCAAAGTTGGCATATACACCACTAGTAACATATTTGAATTTACATCCCCATACTCTTTTTCTTTGGCCAAGCACTGCGACGTCTCTATGCCCATGATAAGTTACCTTATTTTTAGTCTGCTCTTGACGTCCAATTGCCAAAGGACCACTCCCATCAATAGTTTTATTTAGTTGAGTTAAACTTCCCGAAGTTGCACCAATAGATATTTTGACAGCAGACATAATAGTTAGGCAATTTGAAATCCTTGTTGTTTAGCCACTTGTTTGGCTTGTTTGAAAAAGTCGGTTAAAGATTGGTTGGAAAGTAAAATTGGTTGATTGGGCATGTTAATTATTAGATCCCCGCCTTTGCTGTTATTATTGCTTACATTGTTAATATTTTGATTTGTGCCTCCATTTTTATATGGGCTAACAATAGAGTTGGCTATTTGTTGGCTAGTGGTATTAATTGGCGCTTGCCCTTTTTGCATACCAAGATTAAGTCCTTGCATGGTATAGTCTCCAATTTCCATCATTACTTTGGAGGGTGAGTGGATATTAAGAGCATCTTTGAACCCTTTTTGGATACTATCTCCTAATTGATTGGCTAAATTCTTTAAATCATTCCATTTATTTTTGAGTCCATTCATCAACCCTTCAATGATATTTCTACCTATGTCGTATAGGTTTATGTTTTTTAAACTATTAAATGCGTCTGAAATAAAATTTTTAATATTATTAAAATTATTTACAATTGCATTATACATTTCTACATCTTTGTCCCAGATAAATTTAGTAAAGTTATCCCAAGCATTCTTACCAAAATTAACTATATCGTTCCATATCTGGTTTATTTTTGAAGGCAGAGAAAGCAAAAAATTAAAAGTATTTACCATTGCTGAAATAAGAAAATTAGTAAATGAATCCCAAAGACTTTGGATAAAATTAATAAACTTAATAAACTCTACAACTGTTAAACCAGCCATAAAACCAAAAGCGTAGGCAATAGAATTTAATTTGTCTTGCCAGCTACTTGCCAACCAATTTATAACTGTATTCCAGACATTTTGTATTAACTGCAGAGCTGGTGCAAAGAAATCCACAATAGAGTTAAGCCCGCTATTAAATACACCTACTAACCAATTCCAAGCTAAACTTAACTGTTGCGTGACAAAACCCCAATTTTTCCAAAGCAAAAACCCAACTCCAATTACCGCACCAATAGCCAAAGCCACTAAAAATATAGGGCTAGTAACAATTACCATTGCTATGCCAAATAGAGCCATCGCACCTGTAGCCAGTAACATAATACCATTAAAAATTGCCACAGCTCCATAAACTAAAGCAAAACCAGTTGCAATTCCACCCAAAAACCCAGCAAGGTTAATAATCCAATCTTTATTTTGGTTATACCAATCAGCCCACTCTTGGAATTTCTGAGTAACTTTTGGTATTTCGTCTTTAACCCAGTTAAAAGCAACTTTCAAATCCTCAAACGAAGTTTTAACAAACTCTCCAACTTTTTTAATCACTTCTTGAATTTCCCCTCTATGATCTTGAAATGCTTTTGTTGCCCACTGTACACCTTGAATAAGCATCGGTAAAATTGCTGTTCCAACTTCAATCATCATTACATTAAGGTTATTCATCCCAACTTTGGTGAGAATATCTAGGTTATCTTGGGTTGCGCTATAACTATCAGCAAGAGCATTTTGACCTTGGTCAACTTTAGCTAGTGAATCTGCCATTAATTTACCCCCACTTGCTCCATCTACCATTAGAAACTTAAGTCCTCTTATTTCGGGCATGATTTCTTTCATTGTGGTTACATTACCACCGGTTGCTTTTTCTACATCTTTTAACGCATCTTGAAGACTCATTGAACCTTGTCGAACTTTTTGAAAATCTTCGTAAACATCAATACCTGTAGTATGAGCTAAATCATCCATCGCATTTCTAGCTTGTTTAGTTGGAACTTCTAAATGTAACAATGCTTGATTAATACTAGTTACAGCCTCACTAGCATCAATTCCGTTACTAGTCATCATAGCCATAGAACCCATGGCTTCTCTAAAATTCACCCCTGTAAGTTTGGTAGTGCTAGCCAGCGTTCCCATCACTGGAGTTAGCTGATCCATGGTCATGTTACCACCTACCATAGCGCCGTGCATATAGCCCAGATACTTAGCCGTTTCGTTGGCGTTAGCTCCATAATCGTGCATCGCAATTGCCACCGCTCCAGTCACGTGACTAACAGTATCTCCAGTTACAATCGCCGCTTTGTTGGCTTCTGTGATCAATTGAGTACTTTGAGCCAAACTAAATCCTTCCGACCCAGCCGTTCTATATGCTTCAGCGATGTCTTTCATTGGAGCAGGGCTAACCATCATTACCCCCTTGATTGCATCGCTAAGTTGAGCAGTTTGGGCAGTTGTTAAATCAAGGTTACTACTAGTTTCCCGAATAGTCTTTTGGAAGTCTACTGCCATTTTAACTGACAGACCAGTAAAAGCAACCGCTGCAACCCCAGCTGCTAAACCTATACCAACAACTGCTTTCCCAGCCGCAGCTAAAGCATCAGTCACACCATTTCCATTGTCTCCCAACCCCTTCAATTCATTACTCACACCTTTGAGTTGCTTGGAGGCGTCATCTTGGGCTTGGATTATGATTTTTAAAAGCTCGTTGGTCATCGGTTATTTATTTTGGCTTTGCCTTCTTTTATGTCCCTGTGCTTCTGCTTGTTTGTATTCTATTAGCTTTATAATTGTTTCCGCGGAGTTCTCTTCATAGAATTGCTTTTCACTTAGCCCCCATTCAAACATTAGACTTAGTTCGTTGTATTCTGCTGGTACTCTACTTGTATCGTTGGCAAAAGCTTCGGATACCAATAGAAAGTTCTCTTCACTAACTAAACTTGTACCTGTGTTGGGGTTGGTGTTAAAAAACTTGCTTCTTGAACTAGAGCGAGTAACTTTTCACCATCCTCGGCGTCTAAACTGGCTAAAGTTTCCTCAGAAATGTTAAACAAAGCCTTGATTAGTTCGTCCTCTTGGAGGTCTTTGTTGGCGGTCAAGGTTACCAGACTTTCTGGACTTGGTTTTGGATTATTTGGATCAGTTAAATCAAATTTAACATCTTTAAATTGCAAGTTTTTTATTTCTCTAAGCTTTAGAAATTTAAGGTTTTTGCTTTTAAAAGTAACTGTAGTTCCATCAGTCAAACTGATTTGAATTCCGTCTAACTCCTGTAAAGTTCTCTTAACTGGTGCTGGATTAGCTACAGCATTTTCTTTTTGAGCTTGTAACTGAGCTAAAGCGTCGTTACTTACCTGCTCGGCGGTTGGTTGTGGTTGTATATCGTTCATAAAAATAAATGATTAATTAAAATTAGGCAGTTGCGCTTGTTGAGTTGATCAAAGTAGCTTGCACGGTATAACCTGCTACAGTGTCTAACTGTGGCATAAAGGTTGCATCTACAATGGCTGGAGCGTCTTTGTCGGTTTTAGTCATCGTATCCATTCTACCTACACCCCAAATAAATTTAAGAGTTGGTTTGAGTGTAGAAGTACCAATAACTGAACTTTCAGAACGCAACCCTACAATTTGGAAAGCTTGTTTGATGCCAGTAAAGGAGTTAGTTTCTAGGGTATTACCAACAGCTGTTTTTGGTAGGTAACTAAATTTAAATTCGGTTTTGAATTTGGCTTTAATTTCATCCACTGGAGTTAAAGAGCCAAGAGCCTTATCATCAACAGTTTCGTTACTCAATTTAAGAGAAAAAGAACGAGTATCAAAAGCAGTTGGAGAGCTTAGTCCACTTACAGTAGTTGCGTAGCTAATGGCAAAGTGTTTACCATACAAGTACATACTTGGTGCAGTGTAACTAACTGTTTGAGTACTTGCAGCTGTCCTTGCTAGTCCTGTGATAGTAATCGAGCAAGTAGCATCGCCTCCAGCTTCAGCTTTGATTTCTAAGTCTTTAATTTGGCATCCATTAACCTTATACCAGTTTAAAGTTCCAGATGTATCTACACCATTTTGAAAGAATAGAGTAAAAGCTAAGGGTTGCGCATTGTTTAAATTAGTACCAACCCAAGTAGTAGCACCTAGTGCAGTTGTAGGTGTTAATTGACCAAAAAAGTAGTAAAGAATATTGGTTAGGTTATTAGCATCTAACTTAAATTCTAACTTACTTTCGAAATCTTGATATTGAATTTCAGTGCTTAAAACCTCATCTAGTACGCCAAAATTGGAGTTATCGATATAAGGTTCATTCTTAACATTGTCATCAAAACTGATAACTGGTAGCCACCAAGCGGCGGTTGTTTGTGCTGTATTTCTTGTACCTTCCTTTGCGAATCCTACGGCGAGTTGTCGCCCTAATATTGTTGCCATAATTATTGTTGATTGTTGTTTAAATTGTTTATATCCTCTGATTTTAGGGGCTCAGAAGTAGTAGCCTCACTAGGAGGATTTATCTCTGGCACTATTTCAGGAGCTACCTCGCTAGAGGGTGTTTGCTCAAAATTGACGTCTGGATTGCCAGCTACAAAAGCTTCATATTGAGCTACTGCATCGTTATAGCTAGAAGCCAAAAATGACTTACCTATACTTGGGAAAAAATAACTTTCTTGCTCTATTTCCTGATTGATTAGTGTTTTTGGCATAGTGCTTGATGTTCACCTGCACTATAGCCTTTCAGTTCAGTTCGTATTTTTTAAAGTTGGTTTTTGTCGATTATATTCCAAACCTCCACCACAAAATCCTCATAAATTAGACCATCTTTAGTGATTGGATTAGGGCTAAAAGTCTTTGCCACTTCTTTAACAATTAAATTAATCCAAACAGTCACTCCACTGCCATTAGTGTAACCATCTGCTATACTTTGGGTTTGTAATTTATTCAAAATTAATTGCTCTAAAGTATCAATTCTAGCTTCTTGTAGTGGATCTACATTATCATCAGAGGCGTACTTCCACACTGCCGTGATCATGTATTGGTAACTTCTCAAATAGCTTCCAGTATCTAAATTAAATTTGCTACTTTCAAATGCATTGGTTGGCGAGCCATAACCACCCGAAGTTATGTATATATATGGATCAGAAATTCCAGCATTGCGATAGTGAGTGGATACACTAAGGCTACTACCTTCAAAAGTTAAAGATTGAAGTATAGTTTGTAATTCTGTTTTGTGAGTTGCCCTGTAATCTGGTATGGACATAAATTTTAATTTGGTTTGTTAAGAAAATCTTGAATATTTTTTTGGATTATACTTTGGGCTTGGTTGGTCGCTTTTTCTATTGCTGGTGCAAAGAATGGGTATGCTAAAGTTCCAGGATGATTGACTTTGCGAGCAAATCGTTTAACCCCGCCAGAAGTCCACCTAAGGAATCTACCACTTTTAGGGTAAATGGTATGGGCTTTTGTACCTTTTTCAATAAAAATTCCATAATATTTACCTACCTCTACTTGATAGGCTAGGTTGTTGAGTTTTGTAGAAGTAACAGACCTTTTTAAATCGCCAGTCCTTTTCCAAGGTACTTTGCGAGAATAAACAGAAGCTTGTAGGTTTTTTTTAGCTTCGTTTCTGATCAGACTGGAAATATTCAAGACTGATTTTTCCGCGGGCTTAGTAATACCTTGCTCTAAAAGGGCTTTTAATTCTTGATTACCTTCAATGTGAAAATTAAAGCTCATGCTAATTCGGGTAAGGTTATAGTTTTAACGTGCAGTTTGTAATAAGGCTTTAAAACTGAACTGCCTTTTTGGTATAGTGGGTTTTCAATTACCTGGTAGGCTTGCGAGCCAATTTTAAGGTAGTCACCTTTAAGCGGAATAAAGCTTATTGTACTTTGGGCTACATAAACATTAAAAGACACACCTACAGGGTCACTTTCCAATTTGCCAGTAGACGCATAAATAGCAAAATTGCTAAAAGTACCAATCAAAGTTTTAGTATGACTTACATCTTGGTAATATTTAACCGTCACTGGTAGGAATGTTGGTTTTTGGTGTATCTCCATAAAAACGGCTTTAATAATTACAAGATTTTAAGTTTTTATTTCTTTTTTGACTTACATAGCCATACCCACCTCACTATCCACCATGGCATAAGAATATAGGGCAGAAGCTAGACTTGGCACACTTTCAAGGTTCCCAGAGGCTAAATTTGCAGCATTGACTAAATATTCAGGAGGTACAGCATAAAAAGTTTCTAAGTTTTCTATTTTATCTCTTTGAATTAGACCATTACCTTGGTATTTATTCCAAGTGTAGGCTGTCAAAGTTGCAAAATACAAAGCTCGTTCCAGATCAGCTGGCAGACTACTTGCATAGCCAAAAGTACCAGTAATTACTAAATAGCTGACCTTAGTTAGCGCATACCCAAATAGGCGGATACTAACTACTGGTAAAGGGTTAGAACTATCCCAGTTCACTTGGTTGTTTGGATATTCCAAAATATAATCAGTATCTTTAGTTAGCACCGTTCCAGTATCTCCAACGCTAGAGTAGTAAGTAACCACCAGCCCACTTTCCTGCCAAGCACCGATAGTACGTTTAGTAATACCGTTACTATAGCCAAAAAGTTTAGGGCTGGTTTTGCTAGTCTGGTAACTAAAAGTAGTTCTAGTTATTTTATCAATACTACTACTAAAAGACTGCAAAATCCAAGTTAAATAGGTGTCAAAAGTTGAATCTGACGCCAATCCAGCTCGAAGTTTGAAGTCTGATAGAGTAATATAGGACATTAGGCAATAGGTCTAACTTTAACTGCCAAGAGAGGTGTACCTCCAGTAGAAGCTGAGAAGTTGACTCTTGCGTATCTGTAGCTTCCGCGATTTACTGTGTGAACATATAATCCATTTGCAGTTACTGCTGTAGAAGCTTGATTAAGAACGGCAACAGCTGTAGAAGCGTCAACAGATAAGTCAATGTTAAATGTTGCATTGGTACCAACTGCAGACAAAGTAATTTCAAAAGAAAAAACACCAGCATCTACAGAGTCAAGATCAACCCAGGCAGTTGTAGTTGCTGAGCCAACACCTGTGACGTTAAGTAGGGTTTGTGGGATAAGTTTAGCCATAATATATTTTATTTAGTTACATTTAGATCAACATTTTTGGATTGAACTGTAGAAGTAGGAATTGCTTCAACTTCAGTTTCTTTCCCAGATACTTTTTCAATAATAGGTGTCTGTTCGTTAACAACTTCACCACGAACAGTTATTTGAGCAATGTAAGAACTGCCTTTGGCATAGATTAGGTCGTTAGGAAAGACATCTGCATCGTCAAAAGTCTCGTTGATTGTTAGTACTCTTGATTCGTACTGACCTGTTTCTTTGTTTTTAATAGACAAAGAATATGTAGGAATTTTTAGTTTGTAGATAGCCATAATTAAAATTAGTTAGCGACATTAACAGTGGATAAAGTAGCTTTAACAAAAGAATCGTTAAGAGCTGGTCTTGCATCTGCAAAAGAGTAGCCAATCATGTTAGTTACCAAAGAACTTGCCTTGCTGTATGGATCCATTAACATTCTAATATCTCCATTTTCACCCCACAAGTATTGAGTGCTAGGAGCACCAATAATTAAAGGAGCTGTGTTTGAAGAAGTTAAAACAGCTTCAGTTACAACGTAAGGAATACCAAAGACTTTTTGGTTAATGAAATCTACAATTTGACCAATCCAAGCATTAGAACCAGAAATTACAGTTCTCATTAGGATTGCTTCCAATTGTCCATTCATGAAAGCTAGCATATCGTCTTTAGCGATACCAGTGGCAGCTAAAGTACCATAACCCTTACTGAACATATCAATAATTGTGTTACCAGTAGAGACTGTTAAGGAAGTAGCATTGGTAAGCATTCCAAGAGGTTGGTTAGAACCAGTACCTTGAATAGCGTAGTAATCGCGACCATAAGCCAATGCTCTAGCAACTAAATCAGTTACAGATACCATCAAACCTGGATTGATTTTCTCAATTAATTCGTTAGTAATTGGTAAAACAACTCCGTATTGAATTGGGTTTAAAGTAACCTGTTTGATACCATTAGTTGAATCCTCAACTGTGGTTCCAATATTGGTTAATGCTGTACCAGCGGTACCAAAAGTAGCAATAGGACGACCAATCATTGTTGGAACAGCCAAGTTACCATTAGGTACATTGATTTTGTTTAACTCGTTGTATACCTTACCCCATTTAGGCATTCTTAGAACTAAATAGTTAGCCAAAGAAGTCTGAACTGTGTTACCACCTCCAGGAGTTGTAGTATCTTCAAGCACACCAGCTGCACGTTTGTAATCCCTTTTAATTTCAATAGCTTTTTCTTTATCACCTAAATGACCAAGTGCTTCAGCATGATCTAGTGTTTCGCCTAAAGAAATTTGAGGAATTTGACCATCCTCTGTTCTGATCTTAGAGTTGGCTCTAATAGAGCGGTTTAATCCGCTGATAAGTTCAGGGTTTTCCAAAGATGTTAAAGTAAAAGCGGCTAAGAAGTCAACTTTACCATCTTTAGTTTTAGAATACTGTTGATTTCGTTGAAAAGATTCAGCGAATTTGTTGTTTTCAGCATCTAAGGCAGTTTTAGATACTTGGGTAGTAAGAACTTTACCAAGTTCTGCCATTTGTTTTTCGTCAAAAGACATAATTAATAGATTTTAGATTTGATTTTTTGCTGTATAATTTCGTCTACACTTTTCTTAGCTCCTCCATCCTCAGACAAGTTAGCAGGTTGATTCAGACCTCTACTTTCAGTTTCTGGGTTAGCCTTGATAGGATCAACGGCAATTAAAGCTGGATTTACAGAGCGAGTGTTTGGCTCGTCTTCGGATTTTTCTTTTTGTTTTAGTTCGGCTAAATCTGCCACTATTTGGTCAATCTTATCTGCCAAGGGCTTGATTAATTGTTTAAATAATTCAGTATCTGCCTTGGTATCGTCATTTTTAGGCTCTTTAGCTCTGGTTTCGCTTCCAACTGGGTTTTCACTTGGAGTCTCAATTGGTTGCTCAGTAGTAGCTGGAGCTGGTAGCTCTGGTTCAACAGGTGGTGTGTTTTCGGCTGGTTTTTCTTCAGTTGGAGCTTCTACCTCAGCTTCTCTTTTGGTACTTTTTGCCCCCTCGTCTCCAGCCATTTTGGCGTGTAAAGCTCTTGTATAATCTACTAACTCGTCGTGGTTTGGAGCTTCCATATCTAGAGCTGTAGCCACCATTTCCTCACCGTTTGCAGTTCGGCAGCGGTAGCTCATTTCCTTATTTTCGTTCTCATCTAATTGAGAAACCCTGCAGACTGTGCGAGTATCATCCTTTTTGACCACTACTGGGTCGTGTTGTTTAAAAGCCATATTGTTTGATTTATTGGTTGAATTTGCTGTTCTAAAGTTTTGTTTGTTGATTATAAATGCCATATCTTGGCTTGGTGGCTCATCTAAAAGAGTAACACACAGACACCTCCACTTCTTGTAAGTGGTTCTACCGTTAGCATCTGTTAGGGTAAATTCTGGGTAAGGTCTTGGGTCAAATTCTACAGATACATAGCCAATCCGCCCTTCCTTAACTGCTTCGTAGGCATTACCGTCAGAAATTGTTTGTCCGTTCTTATCTTTAATAAAAAGTTGAGCAGATTTTGGTATACCAATATCAAAAATCAAAGTCTTGATGTGTCCTTGGGTTGGAGATTCGTTTAATTCAATAGAACCATCGGGATTTGCCCTCACATAGCGGATGTACTGCCTAAGGACTTTAGAACCAGTGTTTAAATTCAGGTGTCTAAAATCAACTACAATAGATTGAACTGGTGTGTCACAACCCTCAGGATCAATAATGGTATTGTAGGTATCAGGCTTTTCGCTAACTACACCTACAGTCAATACACCCATATTATCTTGAGTAGATCGGGCTAGTATTGGTAAGTCTAAGTAGGTACTGTAGGTTTGGTTATCCATAGCCTAACCCTACAACTTTTGACCAGTTCGTATTTTTTAACTCTTTAAATTAGCTAACTAAAATTTGTTGAAACCCACTTGCGACACTCTATAAAGTTCGAACTAAGTAAACGTTGGGTACCGTCGTTGACACACTTCGAACTTTTGACAAAAAGCAGTAATTGCAAGCATAGCTAGGCTATGGATAACCCAATTCCACCTATAATCGTTGTAGGTATCTCCAATAATGGCTTAGTCAGCGCCGAAATAATTGAAATTAGGCTAGATTAATAGTTGCTAGTCTCGCTTTCGTAATACAAACAAGTACACCTACACGTAGGGTGAAATAGTGGTGAGTCGCCTCCAAAAGGAAAGTCATCGTTAATAGGTATTCTCCCTACACCTTCGTTGCTCATACAGCCAGGGCAAACATCAAACACCGAAGTTTGAGCCTGCTTATACCCAGTTTTATACTCGTTTTTAAACATTATGTACTGGCTTTTTTCCACTGCATTACCACTTTCAGTTTGGGCAATTCGTTTGGCTCTTCCCACAGTTAAGCCGTCAACATTCTCTCGAATCGCTTTAACAATTTGACTAAGTCCAGTAGTGATATTGTCTGTAATAATCGTCTCAACTAAGCCTGCTGTAGCTTCATCTAGTCCGCTAAAGCCTGCTGTGCCTTTAAGTAATTCGCTAGTTCGTTTATCTATATAGTCATAAACTTCGTGTCCAAATACACCAAAGACATCGTCGTCTGCTCTAGTATGTTTTTTTACTTGGCCGTTAAAGATTTCAGCGCCTAGTTTACCAAATTCAATCAAGTCTTTTTTAAAGGCTGGAAAAGAATAAAACGTCTCAAACTTAGCTACTTTAAAATTACCTTTGCCTAATTCTTCAACACTGGTTTTTTCAATGTTGCTTATAGTTTTTTCAATTTGTTTAACCAAAGCCTTTTGGATTTTATCCTCAAATTTAGAGTATAGTTCAGTTTTGACGACCAAAGTTGAGGGCGTATCTTTAGTTTTAGGTTGATACTTTAAGTTACTACGGCTTTTAGTAGTTTGACTGTCTTTTAAGCCTTTTTTATTCTCCTCAATGGCTTGTTGTTGATCGCCATTAGTTACCTCACTGTCCTTACTTGGTTTAGTCTCTGCTGTCGCTGGTTCAGGAATACTTTCAGCCTGTTTTTTCCTACTTAAACCTAAAGATTCCAAAACATCATCGCCAATTTCAAATTGACCAGGTAAGGTTTTTTCAGCAGTTAAAAACGTATTAAATGTTTCAATATTTTGACCTCTAATTTGTATGTCTTCAGCCGAAGGATCATAGCTTTGAATGTAAGGGTAAAGTTCAGGATCATAATCGTCAAAAAACATAGACAAAATCTCAGTTACAGTTTCGGCTAATTTCTGTTGTAGCCAATCAGTGTTTAGCTCACTTACATTTTCTCTATTTTGCTCAGAAGTTGAATAATTAGCACTTTCGGTAAAACCAAGATTAGACAAAGCCACCCCATAGCTAGCTTGTAATTCTTTTTGGACAGTTTCAATCAAAGCTATTGTTTGCATTTCTACATTATTTACCCCAATTTTCTCAATTTTAGTTGGAATCTTACTTACCAAATCTTTACTGCGATTTCTTAGCCCTGTGGTTTGCTCTAGTAGATTAGTAAAGCCAATCCAGTTATCTTGCATTACTTTAAGCATTTCCACGTCTTTAGCATTTGAGTAATCTGGGCTAATGGCTTTGCTAAAATTCATACCATTAGCATAAACCAATTCCGAAGCTACAAAAGATGAGTATTTTAAATTAGCAGCTCTAGTAGCTACAATAGCTGGAGAATTGCCAAACCTAAAGTCACCATCAGTGCTAATATACACAGAGTGAATCACATGATCTTTATCTAAAGTTTTTAGTACACTTTGGCTCCAATCTAAAATTTCGTATTTGCTAATTTCACGTTTAGCATAGTCTGGATAAATTCTCACCCTATATTTGCCTTCAGCTAAAAATGGTTCACACTTTAATTGGATTTTTTGATATTCTTTACCCCCCATATACACAGGTACATTGGACTTCTCAAACCAAATTAAAGCATTGCCACCACCACTACCAATCCAAGCTTGCACTAATTCTTTTTGCACTTTATCCCAGCCTAGAGTTTTAAGCGTTTCAGCATACAGTTTAGCTTTGCGATTGCCACCCATTATTGCCCAATTATTTTTAAATAAAGAAGCATAGATTACTCTAATCATTCCAAAGACTACTGGATCTTGTACCACGTAGTTCAAAGCCATTGGAGGCACACGATAATCATATATACCTACATTTTCACCACCACCAACGCCAATATAGCCAAAACGACCACCACTATAAGTGGCATTGTTCATACCATAAAACCAACCTTCGTAATCCGTAGCAGTAGGAGCACTCGCTGACCTTTGAGTTGTGGCTTCTAGTCGTAATTGCTTTTGTTTTGCCTTTTGCTTGATTCTATATTTGGACATAATTTCTTATTTTTTTAAACTTCTAATAATTCTTTCCGATAACTCTTTATTTTGTTTGTTAATGTCTTTTATTTTTGTATTACCTAAAACATTAGCTACATCCAAAAGTAAGTTTTCCATATTATTGATCCTCTTTTTAAGAGCTCTATTCTCCTTAAAAAGATAGGCGATTACGCCACCACCCAAAGTTGTTAAAAGTATTATTGGTTCAGTCATTTTTATCTTTTTTAATTTCTTCTAAAATTTGGATAAAGTATTTTCTTGATTCAAGAGCATTTTGCCTCAGAAGTTTGATTTCTAAAGGTTCTACTTTCAGTGCGTTAAAATGTACCCACACAAACAAAAACATAAAAACTATAAAGTCTATGTCTAATTTCAAGTTTGGAGTTACAGGTATAATCATAGGCTTTGAATTTCTTTAGCGATTTCTCTGTAAAGTCCGAGAAGATAAAATACTGGAATATACCAATATAGATTGTACAGAATTGTAAGCGCAAAATCATTTTGTCTATTATGCCAACAAGTAAAAAATAGCATTGCAATCAAGCCATGCAACTGCAAAGCCCTTACAGCCTGTTGGCGCATGGCTCTAAGGATTATACTAACCCTTTCTTTTGACTGAAATAAATATAGAATTACTTGCATGTTATAATTGTGTATTACCAGGTAATTTTGCCTCGACTTTAGTTATATTATTGTTAATTTTCTCATCAATTTTAGCTGTTACATTTGGATCAAGTTCAGGAGTAACCTTTGCTTGTTCTTTTTTAAGAATTGGGATCAAAACAGCTGTAGCTAAATAGCCTACCTCAGGTGATTTTATAACTAAATAATTGACTAATTCAATTCCAATAAAAGTTAGAGCATAAGTTAAATAAGCTATTAAATGTTTTTCTCTGATTGTTTTTGAAACTCCAATAAAGAATTTATTGAAACTAAACTTTTCACTTGGACTTGTTGGCTGAGTAGTTAACTGGGATTGAAGTTCTTTGATTTGATTTTTTAAATCCTCATTCTCTTTTTTAGTTGCCTCATCAGTCTGATAGACAGTTTTTTCCGTGACGTTTGGGTTTTTTTGTAATAGTTCTACCTGATCTTGAAGGGTTTTAATTTTATCATTTAAATTGCTAATTTCCTGCTGTAAGTTTAATTTGTCAGTGTTAAGACCGTCTACCTGCACTTGCAAACTTTGATTAGCATTTTTAAAGCTTTCTAAGCTAGACTGTAGATTAGTAATTTGATTTTTAAAACCATCAATCGAATTATTTTGGTTCAAAATAATAGCCTCAGCTACACCTTTTTTATTGGCTAAATCGTTTATTTCAGCGTTACTTTGATTAAAATAACCTAAATAACTATCCATAAGCATACGCACAGCAGTAGCAGGATCTTGACCGCCATCTTCTATGTTTGCGTGAATTTTACTTCTTTCTACACCCCAGCCAAGACCATCTCCACCAATAGGCTGAGCATCTGGAATCACATTGTACTTTGTATCCATAAATACGTCAGAAATACCTTGTTTAACGTATTCAAAAGTTTGTTGAGACATATTGTTGTTATTAATTATTGGTTGATTGCTATTTGAATTGGTTTGCTTTACCCTTAGCCAGCCTAGCACTCCATTGTAATTGTGATTGACTAGTCTTACAGACAAAGGTTGACCCCACTTTTGATCGATAGAAACAAAACTAGAACCATTGGCAGAATCCACAACTGCAATGTGTCCATCGTAGCCAGTTAATCCTGGGTATTCACCCCAGATTATGATGTCTCCTTGTACTGGAAATTGATTTAGGTCATTTGGATTGTTAGTTATTAGCTCATAATCATCAGCGTACACCATTGAGTTAGGGTAATTTTCAAATACATTAATAGCCCCACCATCAGCTACTGGCACAGATCCAGTTGCGTACCATCTTTTGCCTTGCACAAGTTCAATGTAGGCTTTGGCTACATCTACACACTGGTCGCCTGCCACCTTGTCCCAGTTTAGGAAAGTTCCAATGTAAGTAGTTTTAAATTGTTCGTGGTTCATAAAAAAATAAAAAATTAATAAAGTGCTACCCAAGGTACACCAGTTACAGGTGTAATAGTGTTAATTGCAATACTTGAAGGCATTGTATTTTGCGCCGTAATCTGACCTGTGGTAAAAGCAGAGTTGCTAAATAGTACATTAGACTGAGTACCATTAGGTGTTCCAATTGCGGTCATGTCTATCTGTGGGGCTGTTGTTTGGGCTGAATTATTGTAAATTATACCCACAAAATACAACCCTTTAGCTGCACTATAAGTTGCTGTAAAAGGCACTTGCACAAAGGTATTAGCGGTATTTTTCCAAATGGTTTCATCGTTAGCAGTAATAGCTACTCTAGTTTGAGTTCCTGCCGAATAACTAAACAAAGCTAATCTATTCTCATTATTGCCAGTAAATACTCCAGCAACTTTACTATAAAAAGCAATCCCTGTAATTAAGCTAGGTTGAGCTAGCCAAACAGCTACAAATCTAATAGCATTATTAGTTAGATTAACCCCACTGGAAGCCAAAACCTTATCTACACTAAAAGCTTTAATGGGAGAACCTAAAGCTGAATAAATATCAACCAAGTAAGATTGGGAGGGTAAGACTGGAGGTATAAAAGATTGTAAACTTGGAGGCATATTAAATCGAAGAAATTGGTATTGTAAGGCTTACTACAGAGGCTAAAAGGTTAATTTGATTTAAATCTGGCGCACTGAAAACAACTTTTTCACCTGGTATAATTTTTAAGCTTGAGCTTGTTGCTGTTGATCCATCCGTTTCAAAATAAATGTTAGCTGTAGTGTCTGTGTTTTGAATTACAAAAGTATAGCTTGGCTTAGCCCCTCTAGTTGCTATAAAAGTACGCATTTTATCTCCTGTGCTTGAATCTTGCCTAAGGATTTTTTGTAAAGGTTGGGCTGTGCTAGTGATCGTTATAGTCATAGTTAATTAGTTATGGCTTTAGCGCTTAAAACAGTGTGGGGGTTCAAAAAACAGTAGCCTTCAATCGCTGTAGTTGCTGATTCAGAATAAATTGTAACCCTGAGCCTCATATGATCGCTTTTACCTACTGGAATTGGTAAAACAAAAGAATTAGAATTATTGGCTTTAGAAAGGAAAGAGTAAGAAGCTCCCGAATCTACTAAAACAGCACCAGCATTGTTAGTCGGCATTACGTCAACAGACAAATCGGGATCTAGTGTCCACTTAAGGGTATCTTTTGTGTCGGCTGTAACATCCATTGATGCCCATTCACCTTTTAGTTCTGTCCCCCATTCGACTTGAACTTTGATTAAATCTGTTAACGCTGAAAAATTGTAAAAATAGCCTGTTACAGAACCATTAACAATAGGTGGCACGGATCCTGAAACATCATTCGCCCAATAGGTTTTGTATGGATTTACATTGCCTGTATTGATTATACCTGCGTTAATATAATACCCATCAGCCCTGTTGGTAGCTGTAACATTGGTAGTGAATCTATTTGCTTCGTATTTTTTTATTAATCGTGACATAGTTAAAAAGTATTAGCTAAAAATACAGAGTCAATGTACATTCCTGATTGTACAGAGGAAGTTGGGCGGTTAATGCATCTTAGCAACAAATTACATCCATTTTGGTACTGTGGAAGTTGATTTGTTGGATTGTTGTAAAAATCTGTAGCTGGAGTTGAAGAAACAAATTGAGCTGCTTGAGTAGATCCTAAAATCGCTTTTAAATCCCATTTGAAGCCATTGCAATAAAGCGCTTCATAGATTCCTGTTGGTTGGTCTATTACCAACGCACAAAGAGCTGTTGAGTATTTTGGAGGTTCGTTAAATGGCAAATCATAATAGGCAACTGAGTTAGAAGCAACTGTTGAGCCATCTGACGCTGTGTATCCAGGTGTGATAAAATCTGTATAAGTTACTGTATCTAAACCTTTAGAATCGTACATCCACTTTTTGTCGTAAGTGGAATTATTAGTTGAAACTCTGTAGTGAGCCTTAAACCAAGTCCTACGCCCATTAGTAGAAGACTGGGGTTGGCTAACTTGAGAAACATATTGTGTATCCATACCGAACTCAAAACCATATCCCCCATATAAATAGCCAGACCTCCAAATCATTTCCATCCCAATAATTTGTTTTTTGGCGTTTGCTCCGATCAATTTTGTCCCTTGGCTTTTTCTTGCCCAAGCGGTGATTCCATCCCTTTTAGGCGTTTCAATCGCTAGTGAATAGCCCCTAGCAGATACAGTACTTAGACTTAATCCTGGGATTGATTGATTTTGTGAGTACTGATCGTGTGAGTGCCAACCTTTCAAGTCTCCATCTTCAAAAGTATCAAAAAAATCTGCTATAAGGTTTGGATAGTCTTTTATTAATTCAGGAAAAAGATCAGCAATATTTTGAGTTGCTTTTGACTTTGATGGTAAATCGTAAAAAATCATTAATTTATCAGTATTATTCATTAAGCTTGTGTTAAAAGTCAAAGTTAGCACATTTCCGCTTACAGTGCCTCCAAGGTTAGAGTTAGCAAAATTGTAAATAATAGCTCCAGTTGTAACATTGGTAATTAGTAATAATTTACTTAATTCAATAGTGCTAAAAGAATTAAAAGTTACTTGTTTAGTAGCTTTGTTAAAGGTGTAATTTTCTATTAAAGTTTTCATAAAATTAAGTTAAAGCAATTATTAAAGCTAACGTGTCCAATTGGGACATACCACTTAAGCTCACATAAGCTGTGCCATTCCACCTATAAATCGTGTTAGTAGATTTATCTACGTACATTGTAGCATCGCCTCCAGTAGCAGGGAAAGAAGCTAAATCTGCATAGAAAAGTACACTAGTGTAAACTTGTCCACCACTTGTCGCCCCAACTAAATCAGATAAATTCACATTACCAGAAACAGGTACACCAATGGCAAAATATCTACCGCTTACATCTACAATATAATTACCAGCTGAAAGACTAACTGTTCCAGTACCACTTGAAAGTGGGCTAGTTACTCTAGTTCCTGGCTTAATTGTGGTACCTTCAACCACAACCCCTAAATTTGACTCCAAAGTAAACCCTACTATAGCGCTACCTAAGCTAGTGCCTAGCAAGTCTTGAAAGTTAAGATTGATAGTTGCTGCCATTAAGGTTGATTATACCTTAATTGTTACTACTTTCAATCAGTTCGTATTTTATTTTATCACTCCTTTGTTTTTTAAATCGTTGAGTTTATCTTTAATTTCGTTATAAGTTCTTTTTCTAAACACAGCACAAAGCCTGAATACTTCTAATCTTTCATTGCCATCCCTACTAAACAAAGGTATTTTGTTATATTCGCCAATTAGTCTGTTAGTCTCTTCTTCTGCCCATATACTATTTTTCTTTTTGTACCTGACTTTCTTTTTAACAACTTCACCGTTCCAAAGTCTTAGTTCTTTGTAGTTTGCATTTTGTTTGTTAAATTCAGCAATTGTAATTTTCCGCATAATTAATAAACTTTTAAAAATGAGTAATCTGGTTTTAAATCTAAATCAAAATAAGCTCGCATCATAAAAGTATCTCCACAGTCTGGAGATCTACCTTTCAATATGATTTTTTGTTGGGCTTTTGAGTTAATTTTCTTTTTACCTTCGTTGTCTGGTTTTTCTCTTTTTATAGCTCTCAAATCTTGAGATATTAATTCCCTCACAGAATAAGTTTTAGATCCCACTTTCACAATATCAGTTTTAACTCCATCTACCCAAATATTGTCAGTGGTAATAGTCGCCTTACCTTTATTGACTATGTCGGCAGCATGATAATAACACTGGGTTTTTAAATTTTGATAGGCTGGTGTAATAACCTGACGGTTTGCATCGGTTATTTGAATTACTGGAGCATCTCCATAGAAATTAGAATAGTTATAATCAGACATACCCCAACCTAGCCCGTCACTATCTGCGAGTGTGTCCGATTTCCCAATTTTAAACTCTTCGCGGTCTTTTTCCACAATCTCTTTGAGAGATTCCGGTGTAGATTTTGTTTGGATATTGATCTTAACTACCTTCCAGCCAACCCAAGTTTTAACTACGGCCAAATCTTTACCAAAACCTGCCACATCGATTGTGATATATCTCTTATCTGATTCATCTACATAATTTGAGAATAAGTCTTTAACCTTTTGGTAATCAAAAATAGCTAGGTCATCTTGTGTAACTTTCCAATTTCCATCCAAAAGCTTTGCTTGCTCTTCTACAGTTTGAGACTGCAGATTAGCTAAATATCCTGGATCTGCTGTAAGTAGTTTTTTGTTGTCATATATCGAACCTGCGATAAAAGTAATCGATTTAATTAAATCCTCTAAATTTATGCCCTCAGGCATGTTGGTAAATTTGTGTGGCACTTTTTCTATTACCTCTTGCTTAGAATCCCCCCAAACATATTGGTCTTGATCTACAGTAAAATATCTTAGCACTCCGTCACGATCTTTAATTGGAAACCCAGTCTCTTGGTCTATCCACCAAGCTACTAAATCCGCTACAAAAGAATCAGGATCAGGGTTGGTTGTTGCGCGAATAACTGGTTTGACACCAGAAGTTGACCTATTACGGCTCAGCATGTAAAGAAATTGCTTTTTGGTGAAGTGAGTTAGCTCGTCAAAACCAATATAAGCAATCTGTGTACCTTGCCAGTTAAAAATATCAGTTTCATATTGTAGGTGAGAAAATGTACATTTTGCACCGGTGGAAAATTCCCAGCTCCTAGGTGAAGACAATCTAGGCACTGCCCCAACTAATGGAAAAAGTTTCATTGATTCGTCCCACAGTCCACCTTCATTTGTAATTTGAGGAGTTTCCCGTCTAAAAATTACTGCCCCAAACTTAGTCTCTTTTTGATTATATTGAGGTGCAGTGTACCTTAAAACATCCAGAAGCAAAGCAAAAGTTTTGCCAACGCCAGCGCCAGAACCACCAATAATTATGTCAGCTGGAGAGCTTAAAAATTTTTGTTGGTAGCCTTCTTGTGGTTTAATTTCCGTCATTGCGGTTATTGGAAGGAATTATAAAAATAGTTTGGCTAGGCGCTACTGGATCCACTGGTTTGCCATCTTTGCCTAGTGCTTGAGATTTTTCCGGTGCATAATAACTCATTGCTTTCATAATTTTATCAATAGCTGAATTTACCCCTGTCGAATCGTACTGCCACACTCCTTCACCTGTTTCGATGTCAACTACTTGCTTTTCTTTTTTTTCTATTGGATCCCACTTCATAACCGGAACTTTTTGAAGACTGCGGTCAATTACCTCTTGAAGAGTTTGAATCATGATCCCTTTGCTAATATCAAGAGTTCCTTCTATATCTTCCTGTAATTCCTTGATCCTTGCCCTTACCTTGTCGTTCTTCATCATAAGGCAAGCTTTGCTCCAAATTGTCTCTTGTTTCATTTTACTAGTATTAAATGCTTTCCTATACGCTTCACTTCTATTGCCCATGCATAAAATGTATTCGTGAGCAAATCTTTCTTGCTTCTCCGTTAGTTTTTTTTCTTTTATTTCAACCATAAATCATTATTAAATTATTTATTATTAATTCTCTCCCAAAGTTCTTTATTTAGTTTTTTGATATGTAATTCTCGATCTATAAATATTCGTATTCTAAACTCTAATTCAATAAGAGTAATTTTTTCTTTAAAAATATTTACAACTTCATTTAAACTAAAAGGAAAAGACACTGACCCATGGAGACCTTGACTTACGCCGATATTTACCGAGAAAAAACGCAATTCTTTATCAATTCCTCCATATTCTACATGCGTTATATGAAAAAAAGGTTTAGCTTCGTCTCTTACATATTCCAAGTATATTTTAAAAAGAGTCTCTATAATATTTTCTGTAATTTTATTTTGCATAAATTATAATTTTACTTTCTAAACTTCCCCCTTCTCCTTACTTCACTCAAATAGTAAACACTTGCGATCAAAGCTACACCTACAACATAAAAAGCTACAGGTAGCCAAAAAGGCGATAGCACAACCCACCAATTCCAATTAATCAAGTTTAATAGCCTAAGTAGAATTAGAAAGCCTGTAAAGCTAAGATATAGTAAAGTTAAGGTTATGTTTTTAGTCATACAATTTAATTTAAAACTTCAATAATTACTCCAGGATTATATTTGTCTACTTGATATTCTTCAAAATAAGGCACTAGAAAGTCAGCACTGTCATCTTCTAGCCAAGCGTGCCTAAACATTAAATCTTGAACTATCTGAGCAGCAGTTATATACCTAAATCTTTTTAGATCCCTTCTAATAAAAGTAAACTTAACTTTCAAAGGTTTCTTTTTATTCTTAGCTAACTTGAGGAATTTAAGCCTAAAATTGGCATAGTAAATCTCAGTGGCTTCGATATATTCTACATGTACAGGTTGTCCAAGACTTTTATTACTTGGTACTTCTCCAGGAATAAAGATTGTAGGGTCTCCCATATAATCTAAATCTTCTAAAACTGCTTTGCGTGCTTGTTCTAGGTTATATTGTTGTTGTGGTGTCATACATTTTTTTAATTATTTCTTCTAGGTTAGGGATTAGTTGTTTTATTTGAAATTCATTTTTGAGTTCTATGATTGATGACCAGTGGGCTAAAGTATTTAAAATATCTAATTTGTGTTGTAATGGCTCTTTTTCTTCCAAAGACTTTTTTAGAAATGCTTCAAAATGATTAAATGCTAATTCCATTCTATTATTATACGCGGGGATCATATCGTATATGGTAGCCAGTAAGTTTTTAACATCTTCTCTTCTTGCTAAATATAAATAGTCTGGTTTTGTAGCGTATCCGTATTCTTTTTCCGTCTCTTTTAAATTAATTTTGTTAAATTCTGCCACAAAATTACTTATAATAATTGATTGTTCGGGCGATAGTGGTAATTCTTGCATATTATTTAATTATCACTTGGTTATTGGTTAGTTTTTAAAATTTCTAGTGCCATATTAGCACCTAAAGAAAGTAAATAAACTGGCATTAGCTTTTGTGGGTCAGAATCTACGTTTAAAGTTTTTTTCAAGGTGCTAGCCATTAATTGACCTTCTGTTGTACTAGCATATTTTAATAAATCTTCACTGGTAATTGTATTTGGTAACATAAAGTTAGTTATTTGATATTTCTCCTGTTTTTTGGATTTTAAATTGTTCATAACAAACAGCTGGTGGTTTACTAGATGTTTTAAAATTGCTGCAATATTGTTCAGTAGTAATCGAGCCGTTGTTATATTGGTACCGTAAATTCCAGTCTTGAGCAAAAAGAATAATAGACCAGCCGAATGCTAGCCCACATCCAGCCAAAATTAATAACATACTAATTAAAAAAATATTTTCGCCTAGTGTGTTATCTTCGAAATCAAATATAATTTTAAACATGAATATAATTATTTACAAAATAGTTTGGATGGTTTTAGGTCTTCAAGGGTAAAAATTAGGGACATAAGGGTTATTTAAAATCTTTGAAATTGATATAAGCTTGCACACATAATATTATTAACAATATCAAACTAGCTGTGTCCATTATTAAAGTAACTATAGATAATATCTCTGACATAATAATTATTTAATTTTTTACATTTAAAATTTCTTTTAAAAACTCTGGTACTTCTACCTTTTTTGGCTGTTTAACTTCAAATTTTCGACCCAAAATTTCTACAATTTTGTCGTGGTTAATGGCTAGCTTTTCTTGTTGTTGTCTGTGAAGTTGCCTTTGCAATTCAAGATCGTGTTGAGTTAATCTTGGCTTTTGGTTTGGGTGGGTGGTGGAGGGCATAATTATTTAAATTCCTTTAATTTTAAGATCTCCACATTTCTCGCAGCGAAAATGAAGTTCATTTAAGCGGCAATTATACGATGACTTATTTGTTCTTCCTACTCCGATTATCTCCCACTTATGGTCGCACAATCCAAGTATTTTTCTAATTATTTTAATTTATTTAAGTTTATCTTTTATTTTATCAGGTTGATAGCTTACTCCTCCAGGTGCCATGTCAATACAATACCATTTATTATTCGCTCCTTTCATCCAATCAATGGACCAAAATCCAGGTAAGATATTAGCTATTTTTTTAGTTTCACGCATTAAAAATTTTACTTCTTCATCTGATTCAAAGTTTAATTCGTTTAGGTAATCTAAATCTACCATTTCGTCATGTTCTATTGCTTCTTTAATCCAATATTCACAATGAGCTAAGATTTTTTTATCTTTAAAGAAATAGCGTCTTTCAGCCCTCAAAGGCATGTTTCCAAAGCTTGGAACGACACCAAACTCTTTAATTACTGGTGGAATATACTCTCTTATAACCCATTCATCTAAAGCAAAAAATAAATCTTTCATCAACATTGATTGTAATGTCGAGAGAACTTTTTCAGACATTTCATCTTTAGAATTTACTAAACAAGCATCTTTAAAATTATGTTTGTCAGACCCAGCTGAATTTCTTAAAAAACAAGGATATCCTAATTTTTGACCTGCTAGTTGTAACATTTCAATTAAAGCTTTAAACTCAATTTGTTTTTCAGCCTCTTTTACAGATTTTTCACACAAGGGAATTAAATCACAATCTGTTGTAATAACAATTGTTTTTGGATATAATACTCCACTTTTTTTTACCGCTGTGTGCCAGTAAGAAAATTTTACTGGGTTAAAACTTAGCCATTGATTTTTTTTATACTTAGGAATTTTAATTTTAAACATATTGATTGTTATTTTTTGACTCTTTAATTAGCTCTTGAACTGTTACCCCTTTATCTTGTGCGATACAAATAAGTAACATTGCGAAAGCATCCATGACTGGGCTAGAAATAACTTCTAGTTTTGGTTTGGTAGGTTCTAATTGATTTGGCATATTTGATTAATTTTGATTAATTTTCAAGATTTCAATTTACCCCGTTTCCAATGCCAATTTGCGTTTCTCTAGCCCTACAAGGCTTGCTATTCGTACATCCTCAGGCGAGTTCATAATCGCCTTAAAAATGGAAGGTGTAATTTGGTAGTTGCTGATGGATATTTGATCGTTTGCTACTTTGTCTTTGATTGATTCAATCAAAACTTGATTCTCTTTTTCCACGATTTCTCTGGAGAGTGGGTGGATCTGCTCCTGTGCTTTTTCTCTTGCTTGTTGATCGGCGTCAAAGTCAAAAGTAGATTTAAAAGTCGTGTCTAATTGACTGTTTTCGGCTAATTTTTCTATTTTGTGGACTTCCTCACGATCCTGTTTCAGGTTCTCTTGGTAGATTTTCTCGGATTCATTCCAGTTGGTTTTCCCACCAGTAGAAGTACCAATTTTGGCTATATTTTCCATTTTCTTGTCGTGAAAATCTTGAATCCGTTGGTTGGCTAGCTCAGTTGATTTTTGGACAATTTGAGCTTTGGCTTTGGCTTGTTGGTAGTCTGAGTTAGCCCTTTGACACCAGCTAAACCATGTTTTGTCTGGATTAGACGGAGGATTGGTTAGGTAATGGAGTTTGAATTTGGTTAATTCAGCTTCAAAGTCGTTGGTGTCCATGTCTGGGCAAGCTTTGCTAACGGCTTGCTGATAAACTGGGTTGGGATAAAAAAATTCGAGTTCATCTTTTTCGAAATCTTCAGAAAAATTCTCAATATCTTTTTTAGAAGAAGTAGATAACTGATTATTGGTATACTGATAGTCCGACTTTTGAGTCGGGATGGCCTCGACTTTTGAGTCGGGGTGGCTTTCGTCAGTTTTGCTTATGTTTTCGTCCACCGCTACTTTTGAGTCGGGATGGCTCAAATGAGATATAAGTTTTGCGTAATTCTCACCAAAAGCAAAAAATGTCCTTCTACTTTCTCCTGCTTCGTAATACTTTTTAAGTATGCCAGTTTTAGCTATATTAAGAAGTCGTCTTGATAATACCTCTTTGCTTTCAATTTCTAGTAATGGGCATTGCTCTAATATGTAACCATAGGCAAACCAAAAATATGGAATACCATCAACAATCTTTACTGTTAAACTAGGAGTCCTAGAGTATTGGGCCATAAACTCAATTATAGCTCCGTCTTTTAGATCCAGCTTCACACCAGTTTCTTTGGAAATCTCAACTAATGCTTTTTGGTTGATGTAGAAGCCGTATTGCATATCTAAAACAATGGATTAAAAGTTTCAAAGACCTGTAGTTCTTTGATAATCAAACAGACTGTAGAGTATGGTATCTCAAGGGCTCGAGCTATAAACCTCCTTGTATACCCTTCTTTATTAAAAAGGCTATAAATTCGGTGTTTAGTTCTAGCGTTGTGTTTCATACTTCTACTTTTTTTAACCAATTAAGAAATTTAACCTTACTATCAATGGTAGCTTTCTTTGCTCCTACGTAAGTTTCGTGATTGTTATCTCGATAATAATCATTTCGTGATTCTCTGTGTGAATGCTTGTAAATTTCAGCTTTTTCTTTTGGGGTTTTGTGATTCCATTCATCTTGTGAGTAATATCTATCAATATAAATTCTACGAACTAGCTCATTAATTTCCACACCAATTTCGTTTTTCTTTTCTTGTTTTAGGGTTTTAAAGTCTTTAGCCGTTTTAACTTGAATTACATTTAACAGGGTTTTTTGTGATTCTACCTTAGCTAGGCGATCTTCAAACTCTTGGTTTTTATCAGCTTGCCTTTTCATGCCAATCAACATCATTTCCATCATTCCAAGTAGCTGGCTATCACTTAGACTATTAAAATCGGCTGTTGGTTGGGCTGGTGTTAGTTGAGTATCAGTGGAAATTTCTTTAAATGGTTTTTCAATAGTTTTTTCAATCCATTGACTTATAAAAAGTTTAGCCTCTTTAGTTCCAATCCAATCAGCTAATTTGATCACTCCAGATTTTGACCAAAAAACTTTGTAGTTGGTGTGACTATCTGTAACATAGTCTACATTTCTTGATAGTTCCGTTTTGTGTCTGCTCTTATGAGTTCTAATTGCCTCTTGAGTCACACCAAAACCCTCTGCTATCTGCTCGTTGGAATAAGGAAAATTTTCAATCATAAAAATTTAAATTAGTTTATCTTCTTTAGCTAAAATTTGAAACATTTGCATGAAACCACGGCAGATCTTTCTAAGTGAGTCTACTTCCCCACTTCTCATCTCCCTTCCTTTTTCTTTTTTAAAAGCCTCCATCCTACTAGCAACTAGCTTTTCAAAGGCTTCGTTTGCTTGGTTTTGCTCTGCGATAGTTGCCATAATTGCGTTATTCTAATTTTCGCTTGACAAGATTTAGCACTTGTCATACCTACTGTTTGACCCCAAATTTGGAACCAAAACATAAAGTAAGTTGCCCTACAGGCTCAGTCTAGGAAGTGGTTAGGTAGGTTATATATCCAAAACCATTGGTGTAATTTAGCTAAAAATATTATGCAACTATTATTTTTAAGCCTACCAAAACCACAAAAATATTTACAGTTGAACAAGTCAACTGGATTTTTTCCTAGATTGAACCTGTAAAACTGAGAATTTCTCAACGCTTTACAGCTTGGATATGATTATAGTTTTAATGATTCTAATTCAATTAGTCGCTCGTCTATTCTTTTAAGTTTTTCTGGTATTTGCTCTAAATTGGGTCTTGTTCTGTTCAAGTTAAGACCGTTGGTTATTCTAAGTAATTCAAGCAAAGTTAAAAGCTTTTCTTTCTTTTCCAAACCCTCTTTCCCATAAATATCTATAAAGTCTAAACTTAGCGCATTTTCTAAGATACTAAGCTCAAATATAGGTAAAAAAACATCTGCACCATTTTTTGAAATAGAATCTTGGTAAACTTTAAATTTATTCTCTCCGACAAAAAATATAAAATCAGTAATTTCTACCCTAAGTTTTTCGAATTCAGGGGCTAAACACTTTGTGATATAGTTTTTTTCAGCCAGTCTATTTAACTTTTTAATATTGTTAATCTTAATATTTTCAAAAATAAGATATATTAAAGGGGCAAATGTTGCCACTGCCCCGATAATAGTTGCTAACGAGCTACTTGTCGCTGGATGGGCTTCTATCCAATAGGTTATGTTTGATATGATCTGCATAAAAAGGTAAAAAACAATCTAAGTACCAACCAAAGCTCCAAAAGAATTCTTTGCCGTATTTATACTTTTTCCTTAAGCTAAAGGTAGGTTTATCAAAATGATCTCTAACATTTTTAACAAAGTCAAAATAGTACTCATAGTAAGTTATCCGATCGTTTGAAAATTTTTCAAATTGTTTTTGTACCACTGGCAAATGCCTTTGAGGGTGTGACTCCAGCAGTAATTGCATTTTATAGCATTCATTTCTAGACCTTTTCCACTGGGTAATATATAGAGCTATGGCAAACTCTTCATCTTCAGTTATCCCATATTTTTTATATACCTTTTCTTCATCATCAAAGAATTGATGAATCAGACGATATTCTAATTGTGTTTCTATAATCATATCCAAGCTGTAAAACTGAGATTGCTCTCAAGGGGAGGTATAAAATAAAAATGAATTGTAGTCAATAGAACTTTAACTTGACATAGTTTAACACTTATTATTACTATATAAATATATATCACTTAATTAACAATCAAAACAATTTATATTGACATAACCTTTTTTTTATGGCTAAACTAAACTTACTAAAACAGCATTTTAAAACTATATTACAAGTTCCTGAACTTAAAATTAAATTGGAAAAACTTATGGGCATTGAACTAAAAACTAAAGACGCGGTAGAAGCTTTTTCACTATCAATGAAAAAGAACTTTAACCCAATCCCAAAAGATTGGAAAACTGACGACAAACTCATAAGTAAATATGAAGGAGCAAAAATTTTGGATAAATGGATGACGATCAATACTTTTACTAAATATGTATCCCTTGGATATTTTAGAAGTACGGAAGATAGTAAGGTTTACTCCGAAGAAATCAAAAAATATAAAGATATTTGTTTATACACTGACGAGCTTTACGACAAGCATATTTTAGAAAAAACTAAAGAATATGGGACTAACAGAATATTTTTATTTCCTGCCAGTGTAAACAAACTAAAACTAAGCGATCATAACCAAAAAATAAAATCTGCTTTATACGTAGCCAAGCAAAAATGGTTTCAAGACACTTTAGAATTTATTGACTTTGAGACATAACTTGACAACACCTGTTTAATTTAGTATTCTTAAGTAGAATCACGATGTACCAGTACGAAAAAAGGTTTTGTCCTTAATTGTGCTGGTTATTTTTTTGCCCAAATTTAATGTTCTAATTTAGATTTCAGATAACTTATAAAGTCTATTTTTTCTTTAGCAGTTTTTTTAAGCAAAACTGAATATCTATTTTTGTCTGGTACCAACAAAAGTTTTAGTTTATTTTTATTATATAAATGTTTAATTAAACAAGCAAAATCACCATCACCCGTTACTACGATCGCCTGATCATAATCTTGGAAATCTATCATAGCTTGCAAAACCAATTCTGCATCGCAGTTTCCTTTTATTTTACCATCTGGAAGAGTCATACTTTCTTTAAAAATTAGTATGAAACCATATTTTTGAAGAGATCTATAAAGATCAGAGTTTGCAGGAATATATCCTATAAATAGATAAGCTACTTCAACTTGATATTTTTCTTTTAAATAAATTCTAAATTTATTATAATCCAACTTCCAGCCAAGAGTTTTCATAGCCATATATAGGTTATTTGAATCTATAAAAGCGTAATTTTTGGTCATATAAAACTATTGAAACTTTCAAAACTTTCCTTGTCAAAAAAGAAAAGAACTGCTAAGTCTTTAATATCTTGACAACTGTTCTTATTTCTAAGTCAGTAAAACCATAAAAATATGGTAACTATATACTTGACAGACCCATCAAAGATGATTTTTGTTGCTCCATTGCTGAAATTCACTCATGTTCATAACTTTTAAAAGCTTGTTATCCGTTTGGTCTCTTAACCATTCTTCAGCCTGTTTTTTGTAACCTCCACCATCAATCAAAATTATTGTTTTTGTAGGATATTTCTGTTTAATATTTAAAACTAGAAAAGGGTATTTCTCATCAACAGACCCAGCGGTTTGTTGCCACTTACTTTCAATTAATAAACCTTCTGGCCATAAAGTAGGATGGTAAATATAAAAATCACAATAAAGCTTTGTATTGTATATACTTTGACCTATAAAAACTTGCCTTGAGTAAATTGGTTGTTCTAAGTAGATTGCTGAAGTAAACTTTTTTTTATCTATAAATTGATAACCTTTCCTTGATAAAATACCTTCAATAAAAACTTCTAATTCGTTTCCATTGTCATTTGCAACTTTACCTCCAATTGGCTTGACTGGATATTCATTCATGAGCGGATATTTTTTGTTTATACCCTTTCTGTCAATTAGTAATTAGTTATTAAAACTTCATTTACACTATTTCTTTGGCCAGGTTTGCAATTAACAAATCTAGGAGCAGAAACAAATTGAATATTGTAATTTTTGTATAAATCTTTAATAAAATTTGTGTCTGAATTAGAAAGCATAAAATACACACCATTTTTGTTTAAAAAATCACAAAAATCTCTTAATCGTGCTTGATCTTTTTCAGTAAAATCTAATTTAGTGTAATTTGTAAAAGAAGTTTCATTCGTTGGATGGTATGGAGGGTCAAAATAAACTAGATCTCCTAAGGAAGGTTTAATACTATCAAACTCTTTGTATTCAATTTTAGTATTTTTCAAAGCCTCATAACAAGCCCATATATTTTTTTCTTGAGATATGTTGGGGTTTTTATATTTACCCATAGGTACATTAAATTCTCCTTTTTTATTTACTCTGTAAAGTCCATTGTAGCAAGTTTTATTCAAATATAAAAATCTTGATGCAATTTCTATTGGGTCTTTTAGCTCCTGTCTAGATCTGATCTTATAATAATACTCTTCACTGTGCTTTAACTCGTGGATTTTAAGTGCTTCAATTAACTTTAAAGGGTCTTTTTTAACAACATTATAGCTAAGTACCAAATCTAAGTTAATATCAGATAAAAAAGATTTTTTAAGCTTACTACTAATCTCAAAAAATAATGCACCACCCCCAACAAATGGTTCGTAGTAATTATTAAATTCTTTTGGTAACCTAGACACGAGATCTGACATTATACTTCTTTTTCCACCAACCCACTTAACAAATGGGGTTGCTTTTTCTGTCTCTTCATCAAGTGGATCGGGTAAGGTATTTAGGTTAAAGTTGGCAAACTTAAACAAAGCCTCTTCAAAGGGTAAATCTAATTTTACAATAGGCTCTTTTAGTTTTAACATATTAATTCTTAATTAATTGGCTATAAGTTAATCTACCAAGTGTGTTTTGTAATAAATAATCAAATCTTTCTGATTGTTCTAAATTTCTTGTGTTGTATCTAAAGGCAAATTCAGCAAAATATCTATGTAAATGTTCTTTACTGATAAAATGATAGATACCGATTACACTTCTCTTGGCAAGTGACCAAAAACCCTCTAAAGTGTTGGTGTGAGCTTCGCCGTTTACATATTCATTTGCAGAGTGATTAACTGAATCGTGCATATAAAAGCTTGCGAGGCTATTATAAGCCCTGTATTCATCAGTAATAAGGTTTGAACCAATTAAAACGTTGTTCATCACGTGAACTTGAATAGTGTTACTTTTTGCGTCCTTTAAAATTTCAGTTTTAACAATACCCCCTCTTTCAAGCAGACCTAAAACTGCTGTTTTGGTTTCTGTACTTCGTCCTTGTGTACCTTTTATCTTTTTAGAATTGTGCTTGTTCTTTTCCTTGCCCCCAATATAGGTTTCATCAGCTTCAACTTTATTTCTTAATTTAATATCTTTAAATTCTTTAGTTAAAGTCGCCATTCTTAAACGGTGCAACATAAACCAAGCTGTTTTTTGGGTTACACCTAAATCTTTGCTTAATTGGACTGATGAAATACCTTTTTTGTGGTTAGTTATTAAATAAATAGCACCAAACCATTTTTGTAATGGTATTTTACTTTCTTCAAAAATTGTACCAGTTCTAGCATTAAACTTTTTCCTTGTTTCAGCACACTTAAAAGTTTTTCCATCTTTAAACTTATAAACTCTATCTGAGCCAGTAAATGGTGAAATTACTTTACCACTCCATTTCATTTGAGCTAAATGTTGTTGACAAGCTAACTCATCTTTGAAAGTAGTTAGTAAGTCTAAAAGAGTGTTATATTTTTTTACTTGTACCATAGAAATAGTTTTACTATCTCTATAGTAGATTAATTTTTTGGGTCTGTCAAGTATATAGTTACCTTTATTTTTATCATTCAGACTAAGCCAGAATATACTAGCCAAGTTTTGTCTTTAGTCATAGGTTTGCTTGGCGGTGGTTCTTTAGGCTATGCTAAAGGCAAAGAAGTAAAAAAATAACACTTTGACCAAAAGTAAAATCTGCACTACACATAGCTAGTATGTATCTTAGAAACTCAGATATTATCAAAGGTTATGGTATCAGTAGTGGTACTGCTAGCCAGTGGTCTAATAACGCCAAAGAAGGCAAAAATAACCTAACTTTGGTTGAAGTAGAGGGCAAACAATATATTCAGGATACACCAGCCAACCACGAAGAATTAGATAGACTATATCAATTAGGGCGAAATAAACTAAAATCAGATTACAAAAAAGAAATTATAGCAAGTAAAGAATTTTTGAGCCTGTTTACTGATGAGCAATTAATTGAGTTTATATCAGATCTTGGAAAATACGAAATCAACGGCAAATTTGGCTATTTTGGTAATGGCGCAAATATTTGGGACAAAATCTATCACGAAGGTAATTCTAGGCTTCAAGTACTTTCTTTGAACGTAATCAACAAGTTAATGGAGTTACTTAGTGTTTACTTAGAAAACAAAAGTTACAATGTTTTTGATGTTGGCGCTGGCAATGGCGAGCCATTATTTCCATTTATCCACGCCTTAAATGCCAAAAAACAGCTAAACAAGTATTATTCCATAGATATTTCCAAAGAAATGAACGAACTAGCTAAACAAAATATTGAAAAAGAAATTGGAGATAATTATGGAGGATACCTAACCACAGACATAGAAGCTACCACCTTTTCTACTTACTTCTACAAAAACACCCCAGACAGCACCAACAATATCATTTGTTTTTTTGGTCGTACGATTGGTAATATTTCCGACAGAGTTAGAATTTTTGATAATATTGCCAAGGGCATGACTGCCAAGGATTTGTTTGTTTTCAATTTTTCCCTGGATACCAAACAAAACAACCAAGATTTGAATAAAATGAAAAGTAATATCCAAAATGAACTACATTCTAGTTTACCCGAATTACTAGGAATTGAAATTGATCAAAAAACTTTCTACACCGATTTTAATCCTGAACTAAACTTTAAATTCAAAACCTTCAAAGCAACCAAAGAGTACCAAATTAATTTTCCAGTCTTTAATCATACCAAAAAAGTCCACATTCCGATAAACACAGAAATTACAGTTTGGCGCGCCTATACCCTAGACCAAAAAGAAATCATAGACGAACTAGACAAGGCAGGTTTGGAAGTACTAAGTTTAACCAAAGACAAAACTGCACAAACTGCAATGATTATTTGTAGATTGAAGTAGGGCTAGTTATAAAAGCTCCTGTTGTTTTTCACCTATTTCATAGTCTAGTACCTTCAAAATTTCATATTTAAAAGAAGTTTTATCACCTTCCACTTTTTTGATTTCTTTCAACCAAACTTTAAATTTATCTACTGAACTTGGTCTTTTAATCCCTAATTTTACATCGTTAAGGAACACAGTGTCTTTAATTGTGGCAGTTATTATATCACTATCTAACTTAAAAGACCAATTATCAGGTTCACCACTAAAACTACCTCTTTTAAATTTCAAAACAACTTCTTTTTCAGTTATATATTCATTAGGGTTAGAAACTTGGTTGGAATAGGCTTCAAGATAAGGTATATCATCTTTCGTTATTTGAGCAAAAGTATCTGGTTCATTTTTAATCCCTGTTTTAATTCCATTGTCACCAGACAAATATATAGGACCCTTAAAAACAGGATTTACCATTTTAATAATAGTAGGTTGGTTGTATAAAACGCCTATTTTGCTTTGTCTAGCATCCAAATTCTGTGTGAAAGTTTCAGGAACTTTCTCTCCACCAAACTTTCTAATCCAACTAATTAAATTATCCGAACCATCTTTAACCAAACCTAATATAGATAAAATCTCTTTAATTTGATTTTGAGTTTGTGGTAAAAATACGCCAGCTAAAAGAGTAGTTTGTAATAATAGTTCAATTTCTATTGATCCTGGCTTAACTGGTAAAATATTAACTTTTAATTCTTTTCCTTCTGTTATATTTAATATTTTGTTTGTTTGTTGTATTAATTCACCTAAGCCAAACATTAAAGACGCCATAACCTCAAAAGATATACCTTGATTTTGGTCTGCATCCAAACTATAAACAAAATTGACTCTATTTTCGGACATGCCTATCATTTTCCAATTCATAATATTTTTTGTCAAAACCTAAAATCTGGAGGCTAAGGGTTTACACCTTAGCAATCTGCCCTCGGACATTGTTGCAACAATTTTGGCTAGGCTCTTGCGAGAACATAAGCACTACCGATATTTGATTAAGGGGCTTGCGTCTCTCTTCCGCCACTCCAGGTTTTAACTTTCACCACCCCTACCAAGGGGCTTTTTTGTTGTTTTGTCAACTCCATTTAACTAAACATTCTTTTATTTGGTGGGGTAGAAGTAGTGCAAGACAAATTTATCTTGACATCTTTTAGCAAGTTATGTATTCTTATAATTAGGTAGTTGAGAAACCTTAAATTCACTCAAAGTTTTACAGCTGGACACTAAATATCAAAAACTAATATAAACCTAGCCAAGTAATTGATCAGATTTAGCCTGTATTATCCGTGCTAGATTATCAACCAACAGCTAAGTTTATACCTACTGGCAACGGTAGGACGCAAAAAATACCCCAATTAAGGAGTATTTTAAGCACAAAACTTTCAAAGTTGCCCTTTTATTTAGGGTAAAAACTTTAATTACGTCAAATTTTATGTCACAATTACAAATTATTCAAAATACAATCGCAACCAAAAGGCTTTTAGCCAATAAGGCTACAGCAAGCCAAAGATTTAAGTATTTAGCTGAAATAGAAAAGCTTAAGGAGTTGGAATTAGAAATCAGTTTAAAATCTAAATAAATGTCTACAACAACCAAAATGATTATTCTTGCGGTTCTAGCAACTGCATTTTTAATCTTAAGTATTATTTATACTTACAACCAAAACGTACCACTTTATGCTCAAGGTCAAATTTCTGACACTGCAGCAATTTCTTACAAACAATAAAACAATCACATGTTTAATCTTTTCAAAACAAATACAAATAATTACTTACAACGTGCGCAAGAAAACTTAATCTTCGCACACAGAAACTCACAGCCAAAAAGCTACGAGTACCTAACGCACAAAACTAACTACCTACAAGTAGTTCTAGCAGATGGCACACTTGAAAATCTGCCACAATTTGGATACACACCTAACCGAATTGCAGTAAAGCTAAGCAAAAACATCGCAGACAAATTCTACCAAAGTTTAGAAGCGATTTTAGAGCGAGAGAAAAAAGCTAGCAAAGTTGAGGCAGGCAAAAAGGGAGGTCTTGCTAGGGCTAGCAGACTTCAAGCACAATCAAAAACAGCTCAAAAAAATCCTAGCAGGGTTGTAGCACAATCCTAGCAGAAATTTTTAGCAAAACAAACCAAACAAAAACTATATGAACCACAAACAAAAAATACTAATGGAGCAGGACATATTAGCTGATATTTTATCAGACAATATCTTCTCGGATCTTACGAGCTATACTCAAAGTTATTCTTTGACAACCGCTCTCCCCCACCGTGCCTTTTACCGCGCTTCTACCGTCGGTTACCGTACGGTACACCGTCACGGACACCGTACACGGAAGAGCACACAATTACAGCAGGGGAGGGGACTTCAAGCTATAAACTTTAACCAATTTTCTTATGACTTTAGGTAAAATTTCTTTCTTAGGATTTTTCCTAATTCTAGTTATAATTTCACTTTGGTTCGTAGGAGGATACCCAACTATGAGCTGGCTCACAGCAATTCTGATCGCCCAGGTTTATTTCAAACAAGGCGCGCCTGAATTAGCAACTACCATCTACAAAGAAGATACTGCTACTCCATCAAGTTTGGACGATCCTCGAATTAATTTGAGGCAGTTTAAAAACATCAAGCAAAAACTAATCCAAGAATCCGAAGCCGAGTATGATAATGATAATTCATACTCCTACGACTTCAACTAGATTATAGTGTCCAGCTGTTAGACTTTGTTTTTAGTCTAATATTTTTATATTTTTATATATGTCCACACAATTAGCAACAGTAATCACAGCCGACAACGTCACAGGCTTAGCTAACCACTTTATCAAATCTGGCTGGTTCAAAGACGTTACAGATGTAAGTAAAGCCGTAGTTAAGCTTATGGCAGGTCAAGAATTAGGAGTAGGTGCGATGGCTTCTATGAGTGGTATTAATATTATTCAAGGCAAGCCTGTTTTATCTGCCAACCTACTTGCTAGCCAAATCAAAGCTAGTGGCAAATACAACTACAAAGTAATCACTAGAACTATCGACAAATGTGAGATTGAATTTTTTGAAAAGTTTAATACTGAAAAATACGAAAGTATAGGTAAAGCAGATTTTACTATTGAAGAAGCAGCTAACGCCAAACTAACTGGTAAAGATAACTGGCGTAATTACGCTTCTGATATGCTCTTTGCTCGTGCAATTAGTAGAGGAGCTAGAACTTACTGTCCTGATGTCTTTAATGGTTCTCCTGTTTATGTACCTGGTGAATTACCCGAAGAGGACACTAAACCAACTATTGACTTTATTTCCGACCAAGACCTAAAGTTGATCCTAAAAACCTTGCTACCAAAAATTGCAGAATTAAAAGGCGAAACAGTAGTTGAAATGCAAAAGAAACTACAAGAATCCTACGAGGTCACAGGACTAAACAACCTTACAGTAGCCCAAGGTAAGCACTTAATTAGAGAAATAGAAAATAGAGTAATGAATCTGGAAGCAATTAAATTTGAACAAATCCAACGTGAAGAAGTCCAAACCGAAGCCGAGCAAGTATTTGAAAAAGAAATAGAAACTCAAACTAAATAACTAATATGTCCGAGTTAAAAAGTAGAATACAAAAAGATACTGTTTTAGTTCAAAGGATACTTAATTTTATCCAGCAGGATCCTTTGTATATTTTGACTTTCGTTGAAAACGTAGACTACCACCAACTAGGTACAGAATTATTACAAGACTGCACCAATCCAGCTTCCAAATTCTACAAAGACAACGGTTTTGACGACATCGACGACGGCGAAAGTGGGAGCTTCAACAATCAAATCAATTCTTTTACCGAGCATTTTTACCGAGTAAAGGAAATCGCAAACTACTTTTTAACCCTAAAAATTTTAACCAAATAATTTTATAATTATATATGCCTAAAATAAAATCAATTACTATAAACTTACCAATAAATACTACATCTCATGCTAAGTTAGTAATTTCTGATACAAGTAAATTAGATAAAGACCAATTGCAAGCTTTAGAATCATTGGCTATTATTGATGGTCAAATCGAATATGAACCTGAGCCAACCCTACTCAAACGACCAGATGGAAGTTTAATTACTGAGCTTGAGGAAGGATCGGAAATAACGATAATAGATATAGATTTCAGCCTTATTCGAGTAGTTTATAAAGATGATTTATTAAATAGAATCTTAATTAAACAAGGTAAAGTTTTTTTGAGAAAAGACGAAACCTTAGCCTTAAAAAAGGCTTTGATGCTTACCAAACAAAACATAATTCAGTTTGAGATTAATCGGTTGAATGCGGAGGAAGGAAAAAACTTTGGGCAAGTGTTTTGCTTTAGATTATCTAAAGATAAAGAAACGGTAGAAGTTTTAGCAACTTTCGAAAACACTTTAAATGTTTTACTTTTTAGCAATGGAACCGCTGAAACAATTTTAGCAAAATACTCCCAGGACGAGTTGAAGCAGTACTTGGGGATTATAATTTAAACTAATCTTATATTTTATATGTCTAAACTAATTTTTTGCGATCTTAATAAGTCGTTAGTAAGTAAGGTAAGAACTTTATTTAAACAATACAAAACCAATAAATGGAATGTAGAACTAGAAGCAGTAACAGGAGATATTTTTAAATGCCAAAAAAAGAATATTGGCTTTAAAATATGCACAGCATCAAACCCAGACTTTAATATGGCTGGGGGATTGGATAAACTAATTCTTGATAAGTTTGGCGGTGAAATAAATAACCCACAAGAATTTTGTTGGGATAACAATGTATTTTATACAATTTCAGTTAATACTAATTTAGTAGCTACTAAAGAACAAGCCAAAAGAGCTTTAATTGGTATTTTTGGATATAAGGCAAAGAATTTGATTTTCAGTGGATTGGGAACAGCAATTGGTGGCATGAGTGAAGAAGATTTTTTGATAGTGTTAGAAGAAGTATTAGGGGCTGACTTGAGTTATGCTGACTTGAGTTATGCTGACTTGAGTGGGGCTAACTTGCGTGGGGCTAACTTGAGTGGGGCTAACTTGAGTTATGCTGACTTGAGTTATGCTGAATTGAGTGGGGCTAACTTGCGTGGGGCTAACTTGAGTAATGCTGACTTGAGTAATGCTGACTTGAGTAATGCTGACTTGAGTAATGCTGACTTGAGTTATGCTGAATTGAGTAATGCTGACTTGAGTAATGCTGACTTGAGTGGGGCTAAAATTTTTAATAGTTTAGATTGGCTGAAAAAAAACTTTAAATCAGACGAAAAAGGTCTAATTGTCTACAAGAGAATTGGTAGTAGTACAGATTATACAGCCCCTACTAGTTGGGTAATTGAGCCAGGTTCGATAATTGAAGAACTAGGTGTTAATCCTTTACCTACCGTTCATTGTGGCAGTGGAGTTAATTTTGCTACTTATGAGTGGGCAAAAGATTATGCCAGTAGCTCTGATTTATGGGAGTGTAGAATTAATTGGATGGACTTAGCTAGTGTTGTAGTACCTTATAACACAGATGGTAAGGCAAGATGCCAAAGATTAGAATTAATATTAAAAAAATAACTTTATAATATGGCCCAAAAAATCAAATTCAAATGCTGGGAAATAGAAAATAAACAAATGTTATGGATGGATAATCTTGATTTAACTGTTTGCAATGATTATCCTGATGAATATATTTTACTACAATTCACAGGTTTAACTGATGTAAACGATGTAGAGATTTACGAGGGAGACCTTGTTATGGTAGAATCAAGTCTTGAAGACGACCAAGAAGAAAAGCCAAGACTTGGTAAAATTGCTTGGACAAGATTGGGGTTACCTTCCTTTAGATTTTTAGTTTTTAATAAAGGAAATTTTGAGTACCCTAAAACCTGCCATTTATCCAATTTTGAAGTAGTCGGTAATCTCCACCAAACCCCAGAATTTTTAAACAACTAACCTTATGCCAACAAACTACAAAAAATTATTAGAGCAAGACCTCAAAACCAACTACAAAATGGAAAAATGGGATTTTGCTGAGTTGGTATTCCAGCTACTTGGATTAGCAATTATTGTTACAGCTTTGTTACCTTTTATTTTACAATTATTTTAAATTTTATGCCACAACTAACACCACACCAACAACACGACTTATATCTTTGGAAAGACAACCAAAATCAACCTTTGCCAGCAAGCCTTGAGAATTTATTGATTGAGGATTGTTTGGAGGAATTGGAAAATCCTGAAACAAGGATACTATTTAACTCACTTAGCCATATAGATTTTATAACAGGGCAAATTAAAAAATATGGCTTTGGTAATGGTTGTCGTTCTTTTGAATCATTATATAGCAATGAGCAAAAGCTTATAATCCAAAACCTCCTCTCACGCATAGATGGTCAAGCAGTGATGCCATTTTTGGATGTGGAGGCATATAAAACATTGTCTTATCCTATAGAACTTAAAACCCTAGACCACTTACTTTACCGAGAGTTCACAGAAGCCTTGCGAGTAGGAAAGAGTTTTGACGAGGCTTTGCAAATAATCACTAAACTTTATATTTTACACTTTGCTACTATTCGCCAACAACGAAGAAGAGAGCAGAGGACTTTTTGACGCTTTTCTTTGCTACTCACACGACCAGAAAACCAGTTGTGCTAACAATCCTATTACTTTTGAGCCAAAAAGTGATAAGTGGATCGAAGGACAAAAAAAAGAAGCTGATAAAATTTACAATTTAATAGCAAATATTTATGTCTAATAATCAATCAATCCAATTTTTACTGAAACAACTGGCTACTAATGAGCAGGATAGAGACGGGTTTAATAGTCTTGAACATATTTCAGGAATTACAGTTGAAATTAAAAGTTCTGTTTTTAGTGATGGCAAGCCTTTTTTGTCATTTTGGACAGAAGTTGACAATCACAGCGAAGTTTCTAGTGATGGAAGGTTTGAGTATTTGAGCAACCCTTTTAAAATCCAAATCATCCGTACTTGCCTTAGCCGTGTGAATGGTCAAGCTATTTTGGGGGTATTTGAGGGCGGTTATACGCTTGGCTATACAAGTTATTTTTCTCATATTTATTACGAAGCCTTTGACAAACCACTCCGCAGAGGCAAACTCCTTGACGAATCCGTCCAAGCACTTCACGACAAAATGCTGGAGTTAGTGCCTGAGTATCAAACTTTTTTAATTAATAATCAATCAAATGTCTAATACCTTCCCTTACGCAACTTTTGAGCCAAATAAACAACATACTTATATAGAAGTTAATGGTAATACAGCTACCAATACCCCAATAATAAGTAAAATGTCTTACACGGAATATAAATTTATTAAAGAACTAGAAGATTTATTACATTTTTGTAAGCTTTTGGGAAGTTTAAAACACAAAATATTAGCTAACAAAATTGAAAAAAAACTTAAAGAATTAAAAAATTATGTCTAATACATACCAACTTACCCAACAAATCCACCAGCAAGTCCATAGGATTGCTGAGGAGAAGGGGATAAAATTTGAGATAGAAAATTATAAATATTTGTACCCGAAAGATAAATTTTCCTTTAAAGACCAAAGAACAATATTAGATGAAGATGACAACTTTTATCTTTCGTATAGATATAACGAAGAAGGCTACTCACCTACCCCTTTAATAGATAGTGAAAAACAAATCAAACAAATCTTGGTGGCGGTAAAAAATATTTTGGGGCTGAATGTTGATTGGAGTGTTATTAAAAGAGATTTAAAATTATTGCAATTTGTATCAATCTCTACTGATTTTTCAACATTTTATCTAAATGAGGTTAATTCTAAAGTTTATGCATTTGGCAAGAAATCATATTTAGAAGGTCGAATTCAAGCCCTTAAAGAATCACAAGCCGAAGCCCTTTGCCAAAAATGGCTAGATGGTTTAGAGCCAATGTTTGAAACCAACCCAGACCAAGTTTTGGGTGAACTTTTAGAAATTTTAAAAGGAATTTAATTATTTATATGTCTACAAGAAGCCTTACCAAAATAATACTTAACAACCAAGTTAAAGTTGCTCAATATGGTCAATATGATGGCAATTTAACTGGAGCTGGTTCAATAATTGCTAATTTTATATCAGAAAATTTAAACAAGGATTGGAAATTAGAAAGATTTAAAGAGTTGGTAAATAATTTAATACCAATTACAGATAGGGAAACACTCTTTAAATTAATTAAAGAGAAATGGTCAAACCAAAGTCTACCTGATGCTTTTGTAGTCGAAACTGGTGCAGAAATTTTAAATATTATCAATGATCACTTAACAGACTATGTTTTTTTAACACCAGAATTTGAAAAAGATTTTTTGTGTGAATTTTGTTATACAATTAATTTAGACAACGAAACTGTAAAAGTAAATAATTCAACAGAAATACCCTTTGAATTATGGACTAATAGTTTGCTTGAAGTGGTAGAAAATGTAAATTTAGAAATTTTAAAATCAATATAAATATATGTCAGCATGGATTAAAATTGGAATACCTGATAAACATTTTACCAGTGTTAAAAGGTCAAAGGATACAAACGCTC
>CAIPYC010000166.1 GCA_903869185.1 uncultured cyanobacterium
AAAGGTAAAGTTACTAACCAAAAAAGCCAAAGAGTTCATTGTAGAGAATACATTACAAAGAGATGTTGTTGAACTAATTGAAAGGATCATAATTTATAATTTCCCAAAAAAGCAACAAGGAGTTACAAGATATGGCTAAAAGAGCGTCAAAACTCAGGCAGAAATAGCTGCTGCTTTAACTGGTGTTCAATGAGAAGGCCTTATAGTGATATAGGTGCTGACTGTTATCAGCAAATATATAAGAGCAGCGACTCAAACAATTACAGAAACAGGCAGCCAAAATTGGTTTTGACCTCGTGGTACATCCCTCACCCTAAAAGATATCTTTTTTGTTTCTTAGGAGCTTCAAAGATATTAAGTATAAAATAACTATTTTTAAAGAATTAGGAATATAAAAGTATGGGTTTTCAAGATAATAAAACAATAACTGGCTTAACTGAACAAGAAACAGCAAAGCGCCTAGTAGAAGAAGGTTATAACGAACTGACATCCACGAAAAATAAAGGTTTTTTGTTACTTGCTTGGAACACAATCAAAGACCCTATCTTTCTATTGTTGTTTGGGGGAGGTGTCGTTTATTGGATCTTAGGCGACTTACAAGAAGCTCTGATCCTATTGGGTTTTGTCTTTTTTATCATTGGAATCAGTCTCTATCAAGAAGGCAAAACCGAACATGCACTAGAAGCCCTACGCGATCTTTCTAGTCCTCGTGCCTTAGTCATTCGAGATGGAGAACAAAAACGTATTGCTGGGCGAGAAGTAGTGCGGGGTGATGTATTGATACTAACAGAAGGAGATCGGATTCCAGCCGATGCTAAGTTATTGTCCTGTTCACACCTTTCCACTAATGAGTCATTATTAACAGGTGAATCTCTCCCTGTGAGGAAAGTAGCGATTAAAACCGGAGAAGTTACAACAATACCCCGTCCTGGTGGGGATGATTTGCCCTTTGTCTATTCTGGTACTTTAGTCGTGCAAGGGCAAGGAATTGCCGAAGTTCAAGCCATTGGGATTCATACCGAGATGGGCAAGATTGGCAAAGCCTTACAGGAGGTAAAAATCGAAACCACTGCACTACAAAAAGAGATGGTTCAATTAGTTAACCGATTGTTCGCGATTGCAGTTGCCTTTTGTGTGGTCATTGTGGTTGTTTATGGAATTACCCGAGGAGATTGGCTCAAAGCAATTCTAGCAGGCATCACCCTAGCAATGGCTATTTTACCAAACGAGTTCCCCGTTGTCGTGACCATTTTTTTAGCTTTGGGAGCTTGGCGCATTTCCCAAAAACAAGTCTTAGCGCGGCGGACTTCCGCAGTTGAGAGTTTAGGTTCTGCCACCGTTCTCTGCACAGATAAGACAGGGACTCTGACACTTAATCAGATGAATGTACAACAGTTACTAGCCTACAATACTCAAGAAACCAGTTTCTTTTCCTACGATGTCTCTTCTCATATGCGAGAACCCTTGCCAGAAGCCGTCCATGAATTAGTAGAGTTCAGTATTCTCGCTAGTCAGAGAGATCCCTTCGATCCAATGGAAAAAGCGTTTAAGAACTTGGGAGAACGTTTCCTTGCTAATACAGAACACATCCATAACGATTGGCAACTATTACAAGAATATCCTCTCTCTCCTGACCTTTTAGCAATGACTCACATTTGGCGATCAGCAGATGGTAAACATTATGACATTGCCGCCAAAGGAGCACCAGAAGCAATAGCCGATCTCTGTCACTTTACGCCTAAACAAAGAGAGATGTTGGTTAGTCAAATTAACAACATGGCTAATGCGGGACTGAGAATGTTGGGGGTTGCTAAAGCCTCTTTTTTAGGGGCACCAGCGCCATTTCTATCACCACATCCAGTAATTAATCCTGATCATTTACCCTCACAACAACATGATTTTCCGTTTCAGTTTTTAGGCTTGGTAGGTTTATCTGATCCTGTGCGTCCAACGGTAGCCTCTGCTATTGCTGAGTGTTACAGTGCAGGTATTCGAGTAGTAATGATCACAGGAGATTACCCTGGTACAGCTCAAACTATTGCCCGTCAGATTGGTTTGCTGCAAATAGGACCAGTAATGACAGGAGAGGAATTAACTAGTATCAGTGATGCAGAACTAGAACTGAGAATTGATAGTACTAATATTTTTGCCCGGGTAGTACCAGAACAAAAGCTGCGTATCGTCAACGCTTTAAAAGCTAGAGGGGAAGTTGTCTCCATGACAGGGGATGGAGTAAATGATGCTCCCGCCTTAAAATCAGCCCAGATCGGCATTGCTATGGGAGAAAGAGGCACAGACGTTGCTCGTGAAGCTGCAGCCTTGGTACTATTAAATGATGATTTTTCTTCCATCGTTGAATCAGTCAAACTCGGAAGAAGGATTTTCGACAATCTTCGCAAAGCAATGTCCTATCTCCTGGCCATTCACATTCCCATTGCAGGTATATCTTTAATACCTGTGTTTTTTAAGTTGCCATTGGTCCTGTTGCCAATTCATGTAGCCTTTCTTCATCTTATTATTGATCCAGCCTGTTCCATAGTTTTAGAAGCAGAACCGGCAGAAGCCAATGTGATGAAGCGTCCTCCCCGCAATCCTAAAGAGCTTCTTTTTGGGAGAAAAACTTTGAGTTTAGCTTTGTTACAGGGAACAGGGATTCTGGTACTGATTTTGGCTGTTTTTTTGTTCTCCCTATATCGCAAGCAGGATGAACTCGATGCAAGAGCCTTGACTTTTACTACATTAATTCTGGCTAATTTGGGCTTAATAGTCAGCGGACGTTCAGTTTCTCCTATTAATTTAAAAATATTACAACAACCCAACCCTGCTTTCATGTGGGTGATCTTGGGAACAATCTACTTTTTAGTCCTTGTTCTATATATTCCGTTCTTACGTGAATTATTCAGTTTTTCTTTTTTACACCCAATAGACTTACTAGTTTGTTGTGGAGTTGGAATAATTGCTTTTCTCTGGTTTGAACAAATTAAATTACTCCAGCTTCCAAAAAGGTAGCCGTACTGCCTTTCTTTTTCTTCTTATCCCGAATTGACGTTAGTTTAACAAATTCTTGGCATTTGCTCTCCGTTGAGTAGAGGTAGTATACGAGACTGTCCGAAATCATTTTCCAGAGTGACCAAGGCTCTTGCTTTAGAACGTACCTGACCAATGCAACTGGACTGCTGCTGTCCCTGGCTTTGCAGTATCTCCATTGCGCGGTCGCTGTTTTTGTGATCCACAAATGCAATAAATCTACCCTCATTAGCTACATAGAGTGGATCAAGACCAAGTAGTTCACAGGCGCCTCTGACTTCTTGGCAAACCGAAATCTCAGATTCTTGCAAATTTATTTCGACATTGGCAGCCTGGGCAATTTCGTTGAGGGCGCTAGCTAAACCCCCTCGGGTGAGATCCCTCATGGCATGAATCTTGATACCTTCTTGTAACATACTCTGTACCAATTCATTCAGCGGAGAGAGATCGCTTTGGATTGGCGAGTCAAATGTCAATTCTTCTCTAGCAGCCATGATGGAAATACCATGACGGCCAAGATCTCCACTGAGAATGATCGAATCACCGACTTCAATCATGTGGGGGGCAATGATATCTGGTGATGACAGAGAACCGATCCCAGTTGTATTGATAAAGATACCGTGACCTCTGCCACGATCAACTACTTTGGTATCACCAGTGACAATCTTTACTCCAGCTCTTTCTGCTGCCTTTTGTATAGATTCTACAACTTTCTCTAGAATATTTATTTCCAGTCCTTCTTCCAAAATGAATCCGATGCTGAGATAGAGCGGTATTGCTCCAATCATAGATAGATCGTTTACTGTACCATATACCGCCAGAGACCCGATATCTCCTCCAGGAAAAAAGAGAGGATCAACTACATAGGAATCGGTAGTAAAAGCCAGATTTTCCTCTTTGATAGTCAAAAAGGCTGCATCTTGTTGCGCATGGAGCCCCATACCAAAAGAGGGAGCAAACAAATCCTGGATTAATCGTTGCATGAGTCTGCCTCCTCCACCGTGAGCAAGCAGTATTTTGCCAGTAGTTAAATCGTTATCCTTGATCATACTTTTTGATTTTAGGATTAAAGTTCTTGTTTACAAAAATCCAACACTCGATTCCAGGCCCACCAAGGATCTTCATTTTGAATTTGATTGAGATAGCCAACATGCCCGCCATATTTGGTTAGCAAGAGCTTTAATGTAGGGTTGTTTGCGGCATGGATTTGTAAATCGGCAATGATGGAAGGATCGAAGAGGGGATCGTCTGCAGCGTAAATGATCAAAGTTGGCAGATTTAGCTCAGGTAGAATGTTGAGTGTATTGGTGGCATTATAATACTCATTAGCAGTTTGAAAACCCAGTTGAGTAATTACAAGTTCTTGATCAAAGCTGCGAATATTTTTCACGGTTTCAATGATTTCCATACTCAAAGAGTTGGGATGAGTTTGCGCAATTTTTCTGGCCATTTGCTTGAGTTCTTTGGTGATCGAATGTTCAATCCACCTGCCCGAGAGACTTTGTCCGAGATAATTTAAAGAGCGCACAGAATCGAGGTTAGGACAGATTACTGCCGCCCCTGCTATCTCTTGGCTATTCTGGAATTGAGCAGCTCGTAAACCCCAGAGGGCCAATTGACCGCCTAGAGAATAACCAGTTAGCCAAAAGGGAGCGGGACATCCCAGGTTTTGGGCCGCAGAGGCGATCAAAACAAAATCATCGCCTTCATAAAGTCCATCTGAGGTTAAAGTAGGTGAAAGTTCGGCGCTTTTGCCATGAGCTCGCCAATCAAGGAGAATGACGGCAAAGCCCTGTTGATAAGCTTTACGGGCCAAAATCTTTAACATGGTTTGGTTTTCGAGGCTACCTGTAATTCCATAGGTACCGATAATAGAAGCTTTGGATTGTTCAGGAATTGCTATCTTGATCGCAAGAGGAACATTTTGTGCGCCCAGTACTATATGTTCTTGATAACTGAGATCCTCGACTTTGAGTCGATTCATTTTCCAACCAGTATACCAAGTCATCAGCAGTCCGTTTTGTAGCCAAAAAGGAGGACTATAAGGCGCACTCATAATGACTCTCCGTATTTTTGCCTAAATGTTATTTAACCTGTTTAATATCGTCTGGTTTCCAGCTTTTATCAAGATAGTTTTGAGTAGGTCCGTAAAGCCGCAATATGGCGAAATAACCTTTATCTTTAGGAGTAGCCATCCAATTGGACTGCTTACCTTTAGGGGCATTAGTGCCAAAATAAATATCGGTACTGCCATCAGGGTTTTGTTTAGGTTTGTTTCGTGAACCAAGTGAGGGAAAACTTTGTCCATTCTCTAAACCTGAAGCATTGGCTCCTTCATAAAGTGTAACTGACCAGAAGTTGGCAGCCGGGATATTGGATGGCAAATGAAGGATATAGCTGTTAGCTCCCACTAGTGGTTTACCTTGACTATCGGTAAAGGAGATCATATAGGCAGCGCCTTTGCCTGGAACTTTAGAGATCATTCCAGGACTAACTGCATAGTAATTGGTAAAAAACCAAATGCGTGCATCGAGATCCCTATACCCTCCGGCGACATTGGTCCAAGATAAATTTAGGGTCTTACCTGCCCCAGGAGGGGTGATATTATCTAGTGGATTGATCCAATGACGATCTGCGTAGATTTTGAGAGAGTTGTCTTTGAGCACATCTTGAAAGCCAATCACCCTGCTCATTTTATAGCCAGTTTTAGCAGCGCTATCTAGGATCTCTCTAGTATGTGCATCCGGATTAAAGGGCTGACCTTTGATGATACCAATTAAGGCAAGCATACCAAGCCAATCAGGATCGGCTAGATGATTATCCTCCCTGTCTACAAGCCGTTTGAGCTGGTCAAAAGCGCTGCCATTATTAATTGGCAACATATTGACCGGTATATTGGAAGCGTTGGGAAACTGCATTGGCTTGGCTTGGCCATTGAGTGGATAGATTTTCGTCTGCTCAAGTAAAGCCACAGCAGGTTTGAGATTAGCTGGATCATTATAAAAGCCACGCAGGAAAATAAAAACACTATTGGTACCGCTACGATAGACATAATAGCCCTGGGGTACTTTACCTTTATAACTAGGAGGTAACAGTAAAAACTTCCCACCTTTACCTCCATCAGGGCCAGCAAAACCAACATCCCCGGCAAACTTGCCGCCATCTACTGGAATTGGCCTTTGCCAGTAATCCAGAAGAATACCTTGCATATTTGGAGGTGCTTCGACTACCAAGGGACCATCTTTGCCCAGATCTACATAGTTCATTGCGTAGATGACATCTGAATTAGGTGTAGTGACAAGAGTCTTGGCATTGAGCCGATCTTTCCAAATTGGCAAAATATTGTAACCAGAGCCAAAAGCCTTCTCTGAACCAACCTGCATGCCCAGGGTATTGACCAGGGGAAGAGCCCAAAGGTATACTTGGGTGGCTCTTTGAAAGAATAGTTCATCTGTAAGGGTTTGCGCTGTTTGAGCTGTGGGGCGATTTTGTACAAAAGGAAGATTGGAAAGTTGTCTGTAGTGAGTTTCCCCGGCGAGAGATTGTCGGGCCAATCCTGTAAATGCCATGGCGCTTAGAGCTGTACCAGTAAATATTTTTAGTTGATTTTTAAAATTCATAGAAATATAGATTACTTGATTTATTAAACCAATATGATCCTGACCTCAAGAGAGATCAAGATCAATTTATCTTCAAAGATTTAGGATTAATTACTGGAATTAATACCCGTTTGTAATTTCTCCAAAACCTGATCGAGAGTGAAACTGGCGGCTTTTTGGCGAGGCGGATATTCTATAAATGTCGCCAAGAATTCACCGGCTATATTTTGGGCGGGAACTGCTAAAAAGGCGTGATCAAGCAACCAATCCCAGTAGGTATTAGAAGTGATATCGGCTCTTTCGTAAGGATCAGTCAATAGATTGAACATTTTGGGAACCCTCAAAGTTGTAAAAGGTTCTGCCCATATCGCTAAAGTACCTGTGCAGCGCTGTTCCATAAAGACTAATTTCCAGTTGTCATATCTCAAGGCTGTCAGATCGCCGTCATCAGAGAAATAGAAGAACTCCTTGCGGGGACTCTTATCGGTTTTTCCCTTCCAATATTCCAGCATATTGTAGCCATCTAGATGGATTTTGAAGGTTTTATTGCCGACATTGTGCCCTTTGAGAAGTTTTTCCTTGATTTCTGGCTCTCCTGCTGCTGCCAATAAAGTAGGCAACCAGTCTAGGTGGCTGACAATACCATTACAGATTTGACCAGGGGCAATTTGACCGGGCCAACGTACCATAGCAGGGACTCTATAAGCTCCTTCCCAGTTGGTATTCTTTTCACCACGAAAAGGGGTTGTTCCCGCATCGGGCCAAGAGTTCATATGTGGACCATTGTCGGTACTGTACATGATGATAGTATCTTCAGCAATACCCAGTTCATCTACTAGAGTCAATAGCTCTCCGACATGTTTGTCATGATCGATCATGGTGTCATGATATTCACTTTGCCAACGACCAGCTTGTCCCTTGCTCTCTGGTTTGCAATGGGTACGAAAATGCATGTGACTGGTATTAAACCACAGGAAAAATGGCTCATCAGCTTGCTTGGCCTCTCGGATAAAACGCTTGGCTTCGCCCATAAACTCATCATCGATGGTTTCCATACGTTTTTTAGTCAGCGGACCGGTATTTTCGATGCGTTGTCCTCCATTGCCATCTGCCCAGCAGTGCAATACTCCTCTTGGGCCAAATCTACGGCGAAATTCAGGAAATTCTTCAGGGTTGGGGTAATCGGGTAATTCCGGCTCTTCCTCGGCATTGAGGTGATAGAGATTGCCAAAAAATTCATCAAACCCGTGCATTGTAGGTAGATGTTCATCGCGATCGCCAAAATGGTTTTTGCCAAACTGCCCAGTGCGATAGCCTAAGGGTTTTAATAGCTCGGCTGTGGTGGGATCTTCAGCTCTAAATCCTATTTCCGCTCCAGGTAAACCTACTTTGCTCAGTCCAGTTCTAAAAACACTCTGTCCAGTAATGAAAGCGGCCCTTCCTGCGGTACAGCTCTGCTCAGCATAGTAATGATTAAAGCGGATTCCTTCATTAGCGATGCGGTCAATATTTGGGGTAGTATAACCCATCAGTCCGCCAGTGTAGCAGCTGAGGTTACTTTGTCCTACATCATCTCCCCAAATAATTAATATATTTGGTTTGCTCTTGGGCATTAAAATTACTCTCCTAAGGTGAATACTAAAAAATTTTACAACTAAATTTTACCAAGAAAATCCTGTTTACCAATTTCTACCCCGCAATGCCTGAGAATATCATAGGCAGTGGTGACGTGAAAGTAAACATTAGGTAACACAAAATAAAGAAGGAATACCTGCCCGCTAAAAGTCAGGGTTTTCTCGCGCATGGGTAGATTTATTGTTTTCTGTTGTGTTCCATCTATTTGCTCTGGCTTTATGGTTTGTAAAAAAGAAACAGTTTTATTTGTACGTTCAATCAATTCAGCAAAAGTAGTTTCAACATCGTCAAATTTTGGCGCTTCTGTCCCGGCCAAATTTGCTGCTCCTCTTTTGGCTATATCAGAGGCAATTTGAACCTGTTTAGATAAGGGAAGCATGTCGGGATACAAACGACTATTGATTAGAACCAAAGGATCTATTTTTTTGGTTTCTGCGTGATGGGCTCCTTTTTCCAGAATACCCACTAGATTATTTAGTGAATGAACCAAAACAGGAACTGAAGATTCATACATCGAAATACTCATCTGGCTTGTTCTCCACTGATGGATAATTTTAAGCTTAGTCTACCATCAAGTTAAAGTAAGTATAACTAAACTTTTGGTAATTAAGGATCTATAAAATATGAGTAAAAAAGTTCTAATAACTGGTGGAGCTGGTTTTGTTGGTAGTTATCTGGGGCTGAATTTGGCCAGGATTCATCCCGATTGGCAAATAGTGGCCTTAGATAACTTAAAACGTCGTGGTTCGGAGCTAAATATCCCCCGCCTTAAACAAGCAGGAATTGAATTTATTCATGGGGATATCAGAAATAGTGAAGATTTGGATCATCTCCAACCCGACTTAATTCTAGAATGTTCTGCTGAACCTTCTGTCATGGCTGGATACACTTCTCCTGGTTATTTACTGCAAACTAACCTTGTCGGCACTATCAATTGCTTAGAATTAGCCAGAAAAACCAAAGCAGATTTCATCTTTCTCTCGACTAGCCGGGTATATCCTATTTCTTATTTAAGTGACCTTAAATATTTAGAAGGCAATACCAGATTTGAACTCGCAGAGGATCAGTCTATAGTCGGGGCTTCAAAATATGGCATAGCCGAAAATTTCCCTCTAGATAGGGCAAGGTCTTTATATGGAACTACTAAACTGGCATCGGAGTTATTGATAGCAGAATATGCCGATGCTTATCAAATCAGAACAATTGTAGATCGCTGTGGAGTTCTCACAGGTCCTTGGCAGATGGGTAAGGTGGATCAAGGTGTTTTTGCTTTGTGGATGGCTAATCACTATTTCAACAAGGCATTAAAATACATAGGCTATGGTGGTACTGGCAAGCAGGTTAGAGATTTCCTGCATATTGCTGATTTGTTAGATCTAATAGATTTACAGATTGATAGACTGGAGGAATTCAAGGGCGAAACATTTAATGTTGGAGGTGGCATAAGCAACACATTATCTCTTCTGGAAACCACCAATCTTTGTCAACAAATCACAGGCAAGGAGATCCCGATTACTCCGGTAGCCCAAAACCGATCTGGAGATGTTCCAATCTTTATCACCGACTCTCGCAAATTGGAGTTAGCTACCGGCTGGAGTCCAAAACGAGATGCCCAAAGCACCTTAGAAGATATTTACCAATGGATTAGGCAATATGAAGACCAAGTTAGGGATATTTTCAGCTAAAGAAAGCTCTCTACCTTAGGCATATTCTCTCTCGCTACTACCCTGCCTTGATCTACAAAGCCAGAGATCTGATCAAAGTTCAAATAACGATAGAGATCATCTGCAAAAGGATCGATCTTTTGGCTGACTATGTCCAAGTACTCAGTCTGGGTGGGAATGCGGCCTAACAAAGCGCAGACTGCAGCAAGTTCAGCTGAGCCTAAGTAAACTCTGGCATCTTTCCCCATTCGATTATTAAAATTGCGAGTCGAAGTAGAAAAAACCGTTGCCCCATCTTCTACTCTTGCTTGATTGCCCATACAGAGCGAGCAGCCCGGAACCTCTGTCCTGGCTCCAGAATTGATAAAAATATCATAGATTCCCTCGGCGCGAAGTTGCTCTTCATCCATGCGTGTAGGCGGACAGATCCATAGCCTGGCCTTGATATTGCCAGCTCCTTCTAATATTTTGGCCGCTGCTCGATAATGTCCAATATTAGTCATACAAGAGCCAATGAAAACCTCATCAATCTTGTCATTGACACATTCACTCATCAGCTTAATGTTGTCTGGATCGTTAGGGGCTGCAACTAAAGGTTCTTTAATTTGATCCAAGTTTACTTCGATAGTATCGGCATATTGGGCATCAGGATCGGCTTCCATCAGGATCGGATTATTTAACCATTGCTGCATCTTGGCCACCCGACGCATGATCGTACGAGCATCTTGGTACCCTCTGGCGACCATATTGGTCAAAAGTGCAACATTAGAGCTGAGATACTCTGCCACAGTATCTTGACTCAGTTTGATTGTAGAGCCTGAGCAGGATCGCTCAGCGGTGGCATCGGTCAACTCAAAGGCTTGTTCTAACTTGAGGTCTGGCAGTCCTTCCATCTCCATAATCCGGCCAGAGAAAACATTTTTTTTGTTCTGTTTATCTACAGTTAATTTACCTTGCTTGATAGCAACATAGGGAATAGCATTGACTATATCCCGCAAAGTGATCCCAGGTTGCAGCTTACCAGTAAATTTAACCAGAACCGATTCGGGCATATTCAACGGCATCACCCCGAGAGCCGCAGCAAAAGCAACCAAACCGGAACCGGCGGGAAAAGAAATTCCAAGAGGAAAACGAGTATGAGAATCCCCCCCAGTACCTACTGTATCTGGAAGGAGCATTCGATTGAGCCAAGAGTGAATGATTCCATCACCGGGCTTAAGGGCTACCCCGCCTCTAGTCGAGAAAAAATCAGGTAATTCACGATGGGTTTTAAGATCTACTGGCTTGGGATAGGCTGCAGTATGACAGAAGCTCTGCATTACAAGATCGGCGCTAAAACCCAGACAGGCCAATTCCTTAAGTTCATCTCTAGTCATCGGTCCAGTGGTATCTTGAGAGCCCACAGTAGCCATAATCGGTTCACAGGAAGTGCCAGGACGAACCCCTACAAGTCCTACGGCTTTACCAACCATTTTTTGGGCAAGGGTATAGCCTTTTCCCGTATCAACCGGCGCGTTTGTCCGTACAAAAACCTCACTCACCGGCAATCCCAAAGCCTCCCTGGTCCTATCAGTTAGACTGCGACCAATCAATAAGGGAATTCTACCGCCAGCTCGCACCTCATCCATGATAGTCTCAGGTGTCAAGGAAAACCTAGAGATAAATTCTCCAGAAGTATTAGTAATGGTACCTTGATAGGGATGAATGGTTATCACATCCCCGGTCTCCATATGACTGACATCGCATTCAATAGGAAGAGCGCCCGAATCTTCTGCTGTATTGAAGAAAATAGGAGCTATCTTATTGCCGAGAATATATCCACCGGTACGTTTATTGGGTACGTGTGGTATGTCCAAGCCGATATGCCATAGTACTGAGTTGATTGCAGATTTACGCGAAGATCCAGTGCCGACTACATCCCCTACGTAGGCCACAGGATGTCCTTTTTGTTTGAGCTGCAATAAAATTTCAAGTCCACCCGGCATTCTGGTTTCTAGCATGGCTAGAGCATGCAGGGGAATGTCGGGTCTGGTGGTAGCATGTGTAGCAGGTGAGAGATCGTCAGTATTGGTTTCGCCAGCAACCTTAAATACCGTTACGGTGATACTTTCTGGCAAAGGGGATCTATCAGTAAACCAAGTGGCCTTCGCCCATTCTTCAAGAACCCTTTTAGCATAAGAATTAGTTTGGGATAAATGCAAAACATCATTGAAAGAATCAAAAACCAGCATAGTTTTACTGAGCGCAAGAGTTGCAGCCTCTGCGATCTGAACCGATGGTGCGCTCAACAACTCAATTAAAGAATTGACATTGTAACCACCAATCATGGTACCAAGTAAGCCAACCGCTTCTAGAGGACTTACCAAAGGAGAAGTTTCCTGCCCCTTGGCAATAGCAGATAAGAAAGCGGCTTTAACATAAGCTGCCTCATCTACCCCGGGAGCTATTCGTTCACTCAAGAGATATTTCAATTCCTGATGATCTTGGATATTGGGAGGATTTAGTAACAACTCACAGAGCTGGTGGGTTTCTTCTGCATTGAGAGGAAGAGGGGGAATACCTAGCTGTGCTCTTTCTTGCGCCTGTTGCTGATATGTTTCAAACATAGAATAAATCTTGCTTTTTACTTAACTTATTATTCTAAGGTATTATTCAAAATGCAAGGTATTGTAGAAAACTGGAATCTTAATGATTCAATCCCTAAGGTTACAATAGGCATAAATCGGTTCCTACATCTAGAATGAGCAAGAGATCTGACTCTAATCTACCTGACCATAATTACTATCTCAATAAAATATCACAGAGATTGACTACAAAATTAGCTAAAGACAGGTTAATTCAAAGGGTCACTTCTAGCTTAATAAGTTCACTCAATGTTGATCGGGTAGTCCTTTATTACTTCTATAGACAATGGAAGGGACAGGTTACTTTTGAATGTTTTAATGACAATAAGTATTCTATTTTGGGCTCAACCGGAGCAGATCAATGTTTTACGGATGAATATGCGGCAATGTACTTACAGGGAAGAGTCAGGGCTATTGATGATATAGACTCAGAACCTATCAGCCAGTGTCATCGTGAATTCCTCAACAGTATCATGGTTCGCGCTAACCTCGTTGTTCCTGTATTAACCTATGATCATCGTTTGTGGGGCCTTTTGATTGCTCATCATTGTCAAGATATCAAGCATTGGTCTATTAAGGACATTGAGTCAATGCAAGCAGGTAGCAAAATCTTGACCAATTCTCCTTCTATTATGTAAACAAAGCATTTATGACTAGTCTTACTGACGAATATATTAACCAAGGTGTGGAGTTGTATGAAACTGGAGATTTCCTGTCTGCGCTAAACAATCTGAATATGGCCTTATTACGGGATCCTGCAAACTTCTTGGCTTACTATAATCGAGGATTAGTTTTTAGTGAATTGGGCAATGATCGAGAGGCAATCGATAACTACAACCAAGCTATCAGATACGCGCCCCATTTTGCCAAGGCCTATAATAACCTGGCAATAATCCATATTCAAGCAAAAGATCACTTTCGCGCTTTAGAATATTTAAATGATGCTCTAGGATGTGATCCTAATTTAGCCGAAGCCTATCACAATAGAGCACTAAGTTATGATTTTCTTGGTGAAAAACAAAGGGCCAAACAGGATTATCAACGGGCAATATCGCTCAAGCTGGATTTAAAACAGAGTCATGTCAATCTTGCCAATCTTCAAGCTCAAGAAGGTCAATATACACAAGCGATAAAATCTTACAATCAAGCTCTAGAAATAGATAAGGAATATAATCTTGCTTATCTCAATAGAGCTAATTGCCATGGTCTTAACAACGACTATATTGCTTCTATAGCTGATTATGACAGAGTGATTTTTCTAGAGCCAAAGAATATCAAGGCTCTCAATCGACGGGGTAATCTGCATTACAAACTAGGTCAGTATGAACAAGCCTTGCAAGATTACAATCAAGTTCTTTTAATAGACCCTCAAAATTCTTCAGCTTATTTTAATAGAGCCAACGCTTTTTTTGATTTGCAAAATTTTAGCAAAGCTCTTGAAGATTATACTTATGCGTTACTATTTAAACCGGATTCGGCCAAGATCTATAACAATCGGGGCAATGTCTATGCAGAATTAAAAGACTTTTATAACAGTATTAAAGATTATCAATCAGCCATCAAACTAGATAATCAATACACAACAGCTTTTTTCAACTGTGCCAATTCTCTTTACCAGTTGGGACAATTTTCCAAGGCAATCAAATATTACGATCAGGCAATTAAATTAGATCCCCAAGATGCTCAATCTTACAATAATAGAGGATTGGCTTATCTCAATCTAGCTGATGAAGCCTCAGCAAGAAGGGATCTCACCAAAGCAGTCAGTTTAAGAGATTTAGGCAAATAAACTACTAACAAACTAACTAGAAACTGGCCAGAGGTAAACCAATCCCACCGGCTCAAGGCGATAAGTTTTAACTTGATAGGATCGATCTATCCGTTCTGGTTCACTTTCAATTTCACCTGCTAGCTCTTCTATCCTTTTGTCCCAATGACGACGATCAGCCTCTATCTGTTTGAGTTCTTCTTGGTTAAACAGATTAATTTGGTAGTTTGTATATTCTTGGATCTGTTTGAATATACGATCTCTTTGATCTTTTAGAAGTTGGCTCATTTGCTGGGCTTCTTTTTCGCCGCGTTGAGCTAATTTCTTTTTAGCTCTCTCCATAAGAATTTGGGCTCTTTGATCCAGATGAGGCTTGAGATCTTCTAAATCTTTATAGGCTGTTTCTTTGAATTTTGCTGCTAATTGTTGTGGTACATCTTTGAGCCTTGGAGTAGCCAGTGAGATTTCGAGATCTTTTAGTACATCTTTCTTGTCTTCTTCACCCAGGGGACGTAGTTTGCTATTACCTCTATTTTCTGGATCTAGCCAATGGGCCGCCACTGCCACGATTTCATCATGCAGCCTGGTTCCACCTTCACCAAATAGAGAAAGCCTGCCTAGTATTATCGCCTTGGCAATAGGATCGTCACACAAGCAAATACAAGAACGGGTGAGTTCATGGTTAGTAAATCCTTGCGAGAGAAGTCTGCTCAATAGCCTTTGAACCAGACGGTGTTCAAGATGAAGATGGACCACTTCACCATCTAGACTACCGGGATCTCTAAAGACTACAGGTCGGATCAAGCTGGTCTTGCGCCAATCCCAAACACTTTCACCTTTATTGCGTGGTACCCTCAAACTATCAAGCGTATCTGCCCATTTGGAATCCAGTGTACCGATTGACCATTTTGCTCTTTCTATATCTTTGAGTGCTTCAATGGCATCTAGTGGTCGTAATGGTTCAAATCCCACAATTTCAAAAGCAGCCGAGAGTGTATCGCGAAAATGAATATCACTTAGATCTAGCCATTTTTTAGCATTGCTGAGCATATTTTCTAGTTCGTTTTGTTGCCTGCTGAGTTTTTCTCTTCTAATACGGATCGCCTCAAGTTCGCTAGCAATGGTTGAATCATTAAACTCCATAGTTTTGGCAAGATTAATTTCTTCGTTAACCCGGATACCTTCATCTAAAAATTTCTCAACCTTTTTTTCGATTACCGGAGCGAGGGAACCAAGTTCTTGCAAAATAGTATTGGTCTTTTTTACTAAAACATCTAGCACTCTATCTTCTGGTCTTTGAGGTAGATAGAAATAATGGCAACGTACTGTATCATATCTTTGCAACTTACGGTCAATTCGGCCGTTGCGTTGTTCCATCCTGCTGGGATTCCAAGGGATATCAAAGTGAAAAAGATCTGCGCAATGATTCTGAAGGTTCACGCCTTCTCTGGCCGCATCAGTGGCAATCAAGATCCGCAAGGGATGACTGGCAGGATTGGCATTAAAAGCTGCCTTGATCATTTCCCTACGTTCATTACTCATTCCCCCGGTAAAGGTATCAATTCGCTCTGGAGCATCTGGAAAAGCATTTCTAAGCTGGGTTTCCAAATAGCTTTTAGTATCAGTATATTCAGTAAAGATAACCACTCTGCGTTCATTCCAGATTCCGCCAGGTCGAAGCTCATCGCCAATCCATTGAATCAATCGCTTGGTTCGGCTATCGCTGCGATAACGGTTGGCCTGTGCTATTTGATTCATCTGCTCTAGCAGTTTTAGCTCATCTGTGGTAAGCAATTCGATTCCAAGTTGACTGGCACTTTCTATTTGTTGATTTTCTTCAAGTTCAACATCGGCTTCGGAAAGCTCAGCCCTTTCATCATCAGAATTCAAGGAATCTTTTAGTAAAGATAGATCCTCAAGTTGCAAAAATTGAGATTTGGACTTACCTTCTAGAGATTTTCGATGTACGCTCAAGGTACAAGCAAAGGCCTCAATTGAAGAAAGTAATCGCTTTTGCAAACAGACTAGCACCAGCATGGCCGCAGCCTGTGTTCTTTTGTTAGTCTGCTTGAGTCTCTGTTCTCGGCTATTGCGGTACTGCTGTAATAGGTCAGCTAATTTTAACTCAGGTGCATCAAGTTCCAATCCATCAATAACGAGGGTAATGATCTCACGCTTGGGAAAATCGCTATCCCCAATCTCACGCAGATCCTGTTTGAGCCTGCGCACCATCACTGCTTCTAATAACTTGGGATCATTTATCGGTACGCCGCGACAAAACCTTTGTGGATCTAGCATTTCCAACAGGGCTGCAAAACTATTGGAATGTCCATTGTGAGGAGTGGCAGAAAGAAACAGCTTGTGATCAAATAGGGGCGAGATTCCTCTGATGACCTTAGTTAACTGGGAATCAATTGCATATCTTGAACTTGAAGCCGGGGCCGCATTATGTGCTTCATCCAAGATCAACATAGAAGCATTATCATTACCCAACCATTGACGCAACGGAGCGGCATAGGACTCATCCCGCAAAAGTGCATGAGATATGATAAAACGAGAATATGTAGTCCATGGATTGATCCGAAAGCCCCTTTCCCGTCTTCTATCTGCTACATACTGGCGATCAAGTATTTTAAACAGCAGACCGAAACGGTTTTCCATTTCTTCCTGCCATTGTCTTACTACTGATGGGGGACAGCTTATTACTATTCGCTTAATCCTCTGACGCATCAGCATCTCGCGCATAATCAAACCCGCCTCTATGGTTTTGCCCAATCCAACATCATCTGCAATAAAAAGTGATACCTTTGGCTGTTGCAAGGCTTTGCGCAGTGGTTCTAGTTGATAAGATTTGATTTCAATTCCCGCCCGATAAGGAGCTTGAAAAAGTTTGGGATCTGTTGAGGTTACACAATTCCATTTGAGACTATGTAAATAAGCGCTGAAATAATAAGGCAAATCAAAGCCTCTTTGGGCAACCGATTCCCAAGATCTCGATATATCAAAGATTTTGGTATTGAGTTCCCTCTCCCAAAAAACTTCCAACTGTTGCCCCTGGGCATCATCATCAACACAAGAGAGAGAAAGTAATGTGCCTAGCCCTACTGAGTTGACTTTCTCTATAAGATATTGACGTGAGCGAACAAGCACTATTTGTCCTGTCTCTAGTTCTATACTCATAATTGTAATAATTAATATAGATCCATTGTCCCATTAGAACTATAAAAAATACTTAGATTTCCTGATTTATTTCACAAATAAAAACCCCGCTTTTTAGCAGGGTGGCTTGGATTGAGATATTTGAAAACTAGCGACAAGCTAGAACGGAAATATCATATACGTTGTTAACAGGACCATTGATATCCAGATTCACCTGATAAGGTTGGTGAGCAACAGGAGATTGAACTTTTAGTTTGTAGAGCTGGAGCCTGTTGAAATAAGCGGTTTTGGAAAAAACAGTAGCATGATTGCCAGTATTGTATTTTAGATTGACTGCCACGGTATATTTAGCGTTGTTTTCAGGAATCATGCGAGCAATATAGTAACGATATTGTCGGCCTGTAGGTACAGCAAAGTCAGTATTTTGATCGCCAAACTTGATAGTTTTGCGCAAAACCGTATCACCAGTGGCAATCTCCTTTAAAGCATGACAATTGGAGGGAGCAGATGGAAAATTAACCTCGGGCTTGGCACTGGCGATCCCAGAAGAGCTAGCTAAAAGTGCTATGGAAATTGCTGAAGCACTAAAACAAAATTTTGACATTTTCATTTTTGCAAATATTTTTTCTATTTGTGAACAATAGGATCTTACACTGAGTTAGAGAAATATTGATAAAATCATTATTAAAAAATTCGTCAAATAGCTAACTCAGCACTCAGAAAGTCAATGAATTGTTTAGCAGTACGGCCAGAACGTCCATTATGGCTGTTCGCCCATTGCAAGGCCTTAAATTCCAAAATCCTGATATCGATATGATCAATTTGAGACTGTTTGGCCAGATGGTGCACAATAGACAAGTAATCGTCTTGATCTGCCGGCTCAAAAGTTAAAGTCAGTCCGAAGCGATCGCTAAAGGAAAGTTTTTCTTCTACCGTATCCCAGGAATGCACTTCTTCTTGAGAGGGTCTAGCCGGACGATCTGCAAAATTTTCCCTGATTAAATGTCGTCTATTGGAAGTTGCGTAAATAACAACATTTTCAGGCTTTGCTGTCAAGCTGCCCTCCAATACTACTTTTAAAGATTTAAAAGTATCTGTATCCTCTTCAAAAGAAAGATCATCGACAAATATAATGAATTTTTGCCTTTGTTGGCTAAGCTGCCCCAGAATTGCGGGAAGATTTTTGAGTTCACTTTTGGCTACTTCAATCAGACGCAATCCTTGATCGCCATATTGATGAATCAAACTTTTAACCAAAGAAGATTTGCCAGTTCCCCTACTACCATAAAGCAAGATCGAAAGCGCTTTTTGCCCAGCTAGAAGAAATTCAGTATTTTTAATGAGGGTTTCTTTTTGCCATTGGTATCCAACTAGATTTTCTAATCTGATAGGATCAAGTTGGATCAATGGATTTAACCTGCCTTCTTGATAGCGAAAGGCAAGATACTTGGAATATATACCTACCCCTTTATTATGGTAATGCTGGGCCAGCTGAGCTAAATTTTCACTCCAGTTGGTGGATTCACTAAGCCATGTCTTGTAAGTAGATTCCATTTGCCAGGCGATGGGAGTATGAGGAAGCTGGACAGCAATCTGTACCCATTGACAGATTTTTTCTGGTCTGCAATTGTAAAGATTTTCTAAAATTTTTAGATCATTTTTGGCAGATTCCAACAGCGATGTGGCGAACTGTTCCATTTTTATGGTTTTCTGTGCAAATTTGCTAAAGGGATTCTCATTGATTAAAATCTCATCGGTTAAATAATTGCCCCAACTTTCGCCATTTTCGGCTAATTGTTTGAACCAATTGCCATAAGCCTGCAGACAATCAAATGCTATACTCTGTCTTGGCTGACTATGTGACTCATCCTGATGCAGAGTGTATAACAAATTTAGAAAAGCCTGTCCGATAGGATTAGCAAAAATCGATTGATACAATAATAGGGATGTTACTTGAGAGTAGAGCATTCTGCTCGAGTTAATTGGGGGATAATCAATCATTCATTTAGTCAACAAATCAAGAGTACTCGCGCAAATATTGGGCAACTCTTTGAACAGCTTAGCATTTTTAGGTCGTATCGTATTTGAGGTCAAGATCAGTCAAAATGGAGTAAGGTAGCCTCTATTGAGTACAAAAGCTACGTAAAAGAAAAGGGTATGATCAAATGGTCGATTGGGGCAATATAGAATAAAAGGAGAATTCCAGTGGATAATAATGACTGGCTCAGGCAAATTTTTTTGATGGGCATTGGCACTACATCTGTTGTAGCAGACACCTTAAAAGAGGTGAGTGAACAGTGGGTTAAAGACGGTAAAATCAATTCTGATCAAGCTAAGGTTTTTGTTGACGACTTGATGGATAAAATCAAGGCAGAGCAGGGAAACTTTGAAGGCAATTTGGAGAGGCAGATGCGCAACCTCCTGCAAGAATTTGGAGTTCCTCGACAGTCTGAAGTAGATGAACTTCGCGGAAGAATAGATCGATTGGAACGGCAAGTTCGTGAATTAGAAGGTAAACTCTGGCGATAAATTTAGGAAATCACAATGAGAGAAGTATTTATCAGTTTAGGGGTTATAGTTGGATGTGGGCTATTGTTACTGTTAGTCAATATCTCTAAGCCCAACAATCAAACTCTAGCTTTATCAAGTGAGCTAGTTGCTCAAAATTTTACTACACAAGAAACTAAAACTATGGATCTTTCAAATGCTGTGACAACCCCTTCGGGATTGAAATATATCGATATTAAAAAGGGAGATGGCGCGGCTCCAGAAACAGGACAACTGGTTACTGTTCACTATACTGGTACTCTAGAAGATGGCAAAAAATTTGACAGCTCACGTGATAGAGGGCAGCCTTTCACTTTTGAAATTGGAGTTGGACAGGTAATTAAGGGCTGGGATGAAGGCGTAGCCAGCATGAATGTTGGTGGTCGCAGGACTTTAGTCATTCCCCCTGATCTAGGCTACGGAACCAGGGGAGCTGGTGGTGCTATTCCTCCAAATGCCGTTTTGATCTTTGATGTAGAACTCCTCTCAATCAGTTAGTATTTAACATATCTACCAAGCTTCCCAACGAGTAACTAACTGGGAAGCTTGGTAGATAAAAACAGCATTCAATTAATTGTTCATCATTTGTGTGTTGATTTTGGCGGTTTTAAGAATATAAACAGCCCTGAGATATTGAGGATCTAAGTTGGACGCCAGTAGATTCGGATCGCTTTCAAGAGCATTTTGCTGTTCATTGGTCAGATCTACCGAAATATCAGGTTTGATACCTTTGTGGTTTATGTCGGCTCCACTTGGTGGATAATATCTTGCTATAGTCACAGCCAGTCCAGAGCCATCAGAGAGTGTATGTACGGATTGTACTGTTCCCTTGCCGTATGTTGTGCTACCCACCACGATAGCCCTTTTGTTTTCCTTAAGTGCCCCGGTTAGGATTTCACTGGCACTTGCAGAATTTCCATTAACCAAGATTACTAGGGGAAGATCTGTAATAGATGTGCCATTGGCGGCAAATTGTTTATCGCCACCGATTCTATCTACAGTACTAACTATTCCACCTTGATTCATCCAAAGACGTGCAATGTCCACACTTGCAAACAGTAGTCCGCCAGGGTTGCCACGCAAATCCAACACAAATCCTATTACTTTCTGTTTGCTTAGATCCACGATAGCTTCTTTGACTTGCTCACTGGCATGCGAACTGAATTCATCCAATTTGATATAGCCAACTTTTAGCCGATCTTCTTTCTTGAGGGAATAGGAGACATTGGGTAATTCAATTTTTTCCCTAGTAAGGGTAAGGCTAAATATATCTCTATTAGAGCGAGCAATTTGCAGATTTACCTTACTACCATCTTGTCCCTGGATTTCTTTATAGGCATCATCCATTGTCATTAGGGCTGTAGGTTTTCCGTTGATTCTAATCAGGCGATCACCGGATTTTATCCCAGCTTTGGCGGCAGGAGAATTCTTGATGGTATCGACAATATAGAGATCTTTCTTGCTTTGCGCAATTGCAATCTTCACTCCAATTCCAGACATCTCGCCTGAGGTCTCATCAGTCAACTGGGTAAACTCTTCTGGTGGAAGGAATCTAGTATAGGGATCGCCCAATTCCCGCAGAACATTACGAATAGACTGGTATGCCTGCTTGGAGTTTTCGTAGGAGTTGTGGAGCAGTTCTTGTCTCTTGGCTTGCCAGTTAACTTGGTTGAACTGACGATCCACAAATTGCTCATTGATCAATTGCCAAACCTCATCCACAATAACTTTAGGGTTATCCTCTAAAGTTGATGCGGCCACTGGCGAGTTTAAAAATTGTAATCCAATTCCTGAAAAGGCAATTATCGCCGTTGCCTTGAGCAATATACCTTGACCCTTGAGCTTAATGGAGCGTTGAGGATTGTAGTTCTTTTTCATAAAAATGTCACGGAAAATGAAGATAGGTACAAACTGGAAAGGACTTATTCCTAGAATCGAAATGTTCTGCCGCTAACTTCAATCATAGCCTTTTGCCAAAAAATCGAGCAGGACTTCCCTGACAAATGGCACAAAAGGATAAACTCTATTGCCGATAGAGGAATAATGTTCTCCCAGTTCTATGATGCTTTTATCAACCAAGGCAAAATCCAATCCTTCTCCAAGAATGATTTCTTCTGTTGATATTGTCAGGGGGGCTGCAAAAACATGACGAAATCTACCTTCTAATTCGTAGTCGCAAAAATGTTTAAGACCATCAATATAAATCCCAATTTCTTCTTTTAATTCTCTATGTATTGTTTGCTTAGGGGTTTCATTTTCTTCCATGTGTCCGCCAAAAAGTCCCCAATGATTGGGATAGACAATTCCAGGGGTGTCATCGCGCAGTTGGATGAGAAATTGTTTTGGGGTGTAGAGAATTGCCAGAGTGACCGATACGCCCATAGTAACTACTCCAAATCTAGATTGGCAACACAGCCAAGTTCATTTAAAACCAACAAGGCAGCCATTTGTTTAGCTCTTTTTTTATTGTTTGCCTGATAATTCTGCAAGATTTTATTTTCTTCTTTGTCTTCAACTATAACCGTACATTCCCAGCCATTATCCTTAGCACTAAAGGTATAACTAGGCGGTTTTTGTTTATTTTTCATTAGAAATTCATTCAGTTGACCTATTGGATTATCTATAGAGGGTAAATCAAGAGGCTCTACTTCTATTACTTCATCAGAAATATCTCTTTCATTTGTATTTACTAATTCTTCTTTTAGATAGCTCTCTAACCAGGCGAAACAGGCTTTATGTTTGGCCATAATTTTACTTCGGTCTCTGCGAGATCTTTTGCTGGTTACATCCTGAAAAACCGCTGAGACTACGTATCCTTCTTTTTCTGATTTCTGCTCTATAAATTTTAATTCAGATTGCTTCAACTGCGCTGCTATTGTTAAAAGCTGGGTAACTAGATTAGAATTATCAGCTAGATATTCCATAATAGTATTAATTATTGTTTCTTTTTCCTGATAGTTGAAAAATGTTAAATAATAATAATCTATAGGCTTTAGAATATTTTCTTTTAATCTATTTGTTACTTCACCTTTAATATTTTTTAGATCTTTTTTCTGTATAGAGAATTTAATAATTTCCGAAAACTCTTTATCAGAAAACCTGTTAAAATCATTGTCGTTAAAAGCAATTTCATTAAGTTTAAGCTCATTCTTTTGAGCAAAAAAATCATCCCGCTCAATCTTATTTTGTAGTTTATATTGATTTATTGCCTTACAAATATTGGCTAGCTCTTCTAGGGAATAAGGAGATTCTGTTTGGTTGATTAAAACGGCCTTGAGGATACGATGATTTATATAATCAGCCAGTCTTCTGATGGGGCTAGTAAAATGCGTATAGCTACCAAGAGCAAGAGCAAAATGTCCAAGTACATAAGGCGCGTAGTCTGCAGCATTTAACCAGTTTTGTAACTTTTTGCGCATCAATTCAGGTAAACCCAAAGACACTAGGGCATCTGCCATCTTTTCTTGTCCAGGAGCAATCGCAGAGGCAATCTGATTACGGTAGATGATTGGCAGTTTATGTTCTTCAGCTAGGTTGGCAATTGCTCGATTGGCCAGGATCATCAGCTCCTGTATAATCTGCTGCGATCTGTAGTTGATAGTTTCAACTGAACCGTCTTCATTGAGATAAAGCCCAGCTTGATAAGTTCCCCCTATTGCACCAGTGAAAGAGCGTTTATGGTTTAATTTTTGGGACCAAGCATCAAAGTAACGTAGCAAAATAAAATAGGGCGAAGATGGCTCATTTAAATCATTGTCTGCCTGATTATAGGAAAATTGTTTTAAATTATTTAATACAGTTAGTTTCAACTTTGTTTCTCTAATTTCACAGAGAGAATCTACAAGAATTTCAATTGTTAGCGCTGGGCTGGCTTTACCCTCTAGCAAGCTGATTTTATCTTCAGAGAGGATATGAGGCATTAAGGGATCGTTACCATGTTTGAGATAGATTGTTTCAATGCGCTCCAAGATCATCAAATCCAATTGGCTATTAATGGGTATCCAGGATGTGGGATCTGCAATATGTATTGAAATTAGAGCATTTTGTCCTCTTGGCTCTAGCCAAATCGCATCATCTAGATCACGCGATCCTTCAGCATCAATAGTGATTCCTATTACCTGCTCTCTGGGCTGACCAGAAACGAAAGAAAGATTTTCAGCTTCCTGAATAACCGAGAGCGGGAAGGGCTTTCTTGCCATGGTTCTGTTGATTTAAACTTCTCTGTATAATATCTTGTCTTGACAATTGGAAGCACTTTACTTTTTGTTGAACAACCATGCATCTTTTATAATAGATAATGTAATAAAATGTAATAAAATTTAATTGAATTAATGTATTTCCTTAAAAATTCTCTAAAAAATGTTGTTTTGCTAGGCAATGAGCCATCGTGGGAACTTCTGGGGATTTTGACAGTATATTTTGTTCAGGGTGTCTTGGGTCTAGCCCGACTGGCAGTCAGTTTTTTCCTAAAAGATGAATTGGGTCTAGGTCCAGCTCAGATGGCCGCTCTGCTAGGAGTGTCTGCCTTTCCCTGGGTAATCAAGCCTTTGTTTGGGTTTCTTTCTGATGGGATTCCCCTGTTTGGTTACCGTCGACGTTCTTATTTAGTTTTATCTGGCATCTTAGGTAGTTTATCCTGGCTTGCCCTGTCCAGTATAGTTCATAGCACATGGGCTGCCACAATTTGTATTGTGACCAGTTCACTTTCTGTAGCTGTTTCTGATGTAATTGTTGATTCGGTAGTAGTAGAAAGAGCAAGAGGGGAATCAATAGAAAAAACTGGCTCTTTGCAGTCGATATCTTGGGCGGTGTCAGCTTTGGGTGGACTATTGACTGCTTATCTTAGTGGTTGGCTGCTTGAGCAATATGGTGCTAAGGTGATTTTTGCAATCACAGCCATTTTTCCTTTGTTGGTTTGTTTCGTCTCAGTGCTGATTGCTGAAGATATGGTAAAACAACAAGCAACATTTCTGCCTAAAGAACAAATTAGCCAGATTTGGAGTACCTTCAAACAAAAAAGGATCCTATTGCCAACGCTGTTTCTTGTGATATGGCAGGCTACCCCTAGTGCTGAATCCGCTTTTTTTTACTTCTTTACTAATGAGCTGGGCTTTGGCCCAGAAATTCTGGGTAGAGTCAGGCTGGTTAGCAGTTTAGCCGCGCTGATCGGGATCTGGATCTATCAAAAATTCTTGAAGTCTTTACCCTTTAGAGTTATTTTGGGATGGAGTATAGTAATTTCTTTTCTCCTGGGTATGACCACTCTACTGCTGGTAACTCATGCCAACCGAATGTTGGGCATCAATGACTATTGGTTCAGTTTGGGAGATAGCCTAATCCTGACGGTTATGGGACAGATTGCCTTTATGCCAATTTTAGTACTTTCGGCCAGGCTTTGTCCTTCGGGAATAGAGGCGACATTTTTTGCTCTTTTGATGTCTATATGGAATCTTTCTGGTTTGCTTTCTGGAGAAGGGGGCGCTTTACTTACACATTGGTTGGGAGTAAGTGAACATAACTTTGATCGTCTCTGGCTATTAGTTCTAATTACCAATCTCTCTACCTTGCTACCTCTGCCTTTGATTAGATGGTTACCAGAAGATGATCCACAAACTTCTGTTGTTTTACCCCTGGCTGAAGTATTCAATCCTCATTCAATTTATCCCAATTTTGTTGCAGAAACTGAACTTTTAATCTCTGAAAAAAATGACTAACTATACTATTCAAGATTGGGCCGCTGGCTATATTTCCCAAGATCAAGAGTATGACTATCTTATTGAGGATATTGAAGGGAAAATACCTCCTAGCTTAGAGGGCACATTATTTCGCAATGGTCCTGGACTGCTGGATATTGGTGGTATCCCTTTGCGCCATCCTTTTGATGGAGATGGGATGATCTCACGCTTTACTTTTCGAAATGGCAAGGCTCATTATCGTAACCGCTATGTCAAGACAGAAGGCTACCTCAAGGAACGTTCGGCGAACAACATTCTCTATCGGGGGGTTTTCGGTACTCAAAAACCGGGTGGCTGGCTCAGCAATATTTTTGATATCAATCTGAAAAACATTGCAAATACAAATATACTATATTGGTCGGGTTGGCTTTTGGCGCTTTGGGAGGCAGCTGAGCCTTATAGATTAGATCCGCTGACCTTAGATACTCTGGGTATATTCAACCTAGATGGAATATTGAAAAAAGGAGATGCTTTCGCCGCTCATCCTCGTATTGATCCAGATGGACCTACTTTGGTGAATTTCGCCCTCAAAGCAGGGTTAACCAGTCAGCTGACTATCTATGAATTTGATAAAAACGGTAAGCTAATTTACTCTAATAGCCATAAAATACCAGGATTTTGCTTTATTCACGATTTTATAATCACCCCTAAATATGCAATCTTTCTGCAAAACCCAGTAAAATTCAATCTCTTTCCTTTTTTGTTTGGACTGCGCGGTGCGGGAGAATGTGTAGAATTTCAACCAGAAAAGACCACTAAAATCATTATCATTCCTCGCAGAAATTCGCAGGAAGAATTACTAACCCTCGAAGTTCAAGCCGGTTTTGTTTTCCACCATGCCAATGCTTATGAAACTGACAATGGTATATGCTTAGATTCAATTTGTTATAGTGCGTTGCCTTCGGTAGAACCAGATGCTGACTTTCGCCAAACTGACTTTAGTAAAGTAGAACCTGGACAACTGTGGCGATTTAATCTTGATTTTGGACAAAAGAGCGTCAATAAAGAATTGATCGAAGCCAATTGCTGCGAATTTCCCACACTCAATAAAGACTATGTAGGCAGAGAGTATCGCTATCTTTTTTTAGGTAGTGCTGATACGGCTGAAAAAGAAAATGCTCCACTGCAGCGAATCCTAAAATTGGATCTAGTTACGGGCGAGCAACAGGCTGTCTCCTTTGCCCCACGAGGTTTTGTCAGTGAGCCAATCTTTGTCAATGATCCCAGTGGGGAAGCAGAAGATAGTGGATGGCTCTTGAGCGTAGTTTACAATGCAGCCAGAAAAGCAAGCGATCTTGTAATTATCAATGCCCAGAATATGAGCTTAGAAGCAACTTTGCACCTTAGGCATCATATCCCTTATGGTCTTCACGGCAGTTGGGTGGATGAGTGCTTCTATAAAGATTTTTAGGAGATATATTTGTGTAAAGTTATTTAACTCCACTAAGCCTGTTATCTACTGCCGCAGATAACATTATAAAATTTAGGTATTCTTGCTTTAAGAATTGTTCCAACTAACCAAAGCGATATGATTGTCAAAATTGGTAGTATAAAATATAGCAAGAAACTTGCTGTATAATTTTGTAAAAAAGATATTTTATTAAATAATTTCGCAAGAATAGATAGTAATGGCTCATGGGCAGCATAAATAAAGAAAGAATAAGCTGACATATAAAGAAGTAGTTCTTTAAGTCTTTTTGAGACTATCAATCTTCCCGAACAATACCAAATTGTTACAACCCCTAAGATTGTAAGGATTTTAGAAGGAATATATATTTGTACATTAGTCATGGCTAATGCTGCTGCTAAAATAACGATAATTGCATAAGTTTTAAGTAAAACTGCTTGTTTATTCTCTGAAATATCTATATTCCAACTTTTAATTGCAACCAAACATCCCAAACTAAAGAAAACCCAAGTTTCGTTATGAATGTTCATGATTCTCGTTGTATCTAAACTCCAAATTATCGTAAAAAACAGTACTATTAACCAAGAACAATGCTTAGTAAGAAGCCATATTAAAGGAGATAAAACAATCATAAATATTAAGTCTCTAATGAACCAAAATTGATAAGATATTGGGAAAGTAGTCCAGCCAAATAGGGCGTCAAAATAATCAAATAATGAATAGTCAACTATCCGTTTACTACTACCACCAACTAATGAAGAAAAAGATGGATTTAGTTGGATGATTAATTTAAAAAGAAAATAAGATAGATTCCAAAATAAATAAGGAAGTAACAAACTTCTCATTCTAGACTTGATTTTTATAAAATAACCTTGCAAAGTTGGTTTATAATTGCTGAAAAATAAAAATCCCGAAATAGAAAAAAATAATGGTACAGCAGTTGCTCCAATAATATCTGTAAATAGATAAACAATATACCTAAATGGAAGACTTGCTAAACTTTTATTATTGACAATTAATGAAGAATAGTTGCTTCCCATATGTATGAAAACCACAGTGCAAATCAACGGAAATCTGAGGGCATTTATTTTCAAAGAAGTCTGGTTATCAATATTCATATTTCAACTCAAGCCCAATATCTAGTAACATAGTTTTTTGGACAGTACACCTTAATTGATTGATAGGGTTCAGATGCAAGTCACAATTAATAGTAGTTTACAATGTAGCCAGAAAAGCAAGCGATCTTGTAATTATTAATGTCCGGAATATGAGCTTAGAAGAAACGTTTCACCTTAGGCATCATATCCCTTATGGTCTTTTCGGTAGTTGGTTGGATGAATGCTTTCATATTGCGAACTTACGCTAAAGCTATGGTTGTAGTTCTATCTCTCCGGGACGCCAGGTCTTATTGAACCAAGGCTCTAATGGACCGTAAAGGCGCAGGATCATGAACCAGCCCTTGCCCGGAATTGTCTGCACCCAATTATTCTCCATGCCAGACGGGGCATTTGGTCCAAACCAA
>CAIPYC010000167.1 GCA_903869185.1 uncultured cyanobacterium
GAACATCTTTCAGGAATTTTTTCTGAAAGAGACTATGCAAGAAAAGTAGTAATTCAAGTAAAAAATAGCAATGAAACTTTATTAAAAGAGGTTATGACGGATAAGTTAATTACGATTAGCCCTAAGACTGAATTAGATGAATGTATGCAGTTGATGACTGACCACCGGATTAGACATTTACCGATCGTAGATAACAATAAAGTAATTGGCTTAATCTCGATTGGAGATGTTGTAAAAGCAATGATTGTTCAGCAGCAAAATCAGATTGAAGAATTACAAAAGTATATTGCTGGCTAGATCAAGAATTGATTACTTCTGAAGTCATGCTTATTTATCAAACGTCGCCTTATTTTAAAGGATCAGGCATCCTAGGTCCCGCTTCGTGAGGGCATTGTCTTTTGGTCACGCGTATGAGGCTTCGTTGGTTATGATGACGTTACTTTAGAATATTGCTTAAGGGCTATTTCTCAAAAATAGTTACTAAAGCCTTTAAACGTTTTAGAGCTAAAGGAGTTGGTAGAACATTTTTTATTCTACTATCAACTGGATTTATGCTAACTTTAATCAGATTTAGTTTAGTCAGTTCTTTTGTAACAGCATGAAGCGTTGCCCGAGATCCCACTGTTTTTAATATAATAATTTCTTTGATGTGGCAGGCCTTATGAGAAAGATGTTTTTCACATATATAGTCGAGGATGAAGGCCTGTCTATCATTTACGTGATAGCCTTTATTGATTGATCTTGCTTTGTCGATTTTGGATAAGTATTCCAGCATGATGTTTGCTATCGCTTTACTTCATTAATTTTTGTGTCGACGTTGCCGTAGACCTTCCAATATTTGATATCTTCAAATAGCTTATCGAGATCTGCATAAGATAGGTTCTTCATATCTTGCAGGGTGAATGAATCACCTGCCTCTAATTTTTTTATGGCATTGGCGTATGTCAGTTTGGTCATCTATAGTTCTTTATTTTAGTAATGATTATTCTGAATAAAATAAATCAAATAGTTCATATTTTGCCAAGTTCAAGTTGGCAAATATAATAAATCTGACATAGGGCTATAAAAGGTAGATGATGATAGATAGACAAGAAAGCACTCTAGGGAGTTTTCACTATCAACCAATTCGTCATCGAGCGTTTCCATTTAGCTTTTAGAGCTGGACTGATCAATCGGTTCGGAAAAATACCTACGGCCAGTAAATTAGCGATTGAATTTAATCTTCGTAACTTTCAGTCAAAGCCAATTAGTCGTGAATCGGCAAGAAAATGGATCAATGGCCAATCAATACCAGAGACAGCAAGACTGAAGACTTTAATTGCCTGGCTTGACTTAGATGCATCATTTATTTACTCTACGACTGTCACCGAGAAAGCCAGCATTCATGTGGCGATTGAGAGCGTGCAAGATAGGGCAAAAGTAGAGGCCTATGGGCGACGAAAAATAGAGATGTTGGCACAAGCTGCTTTGAACTTTGTTACACCCCTTACGGCTGTATTAAATTCAGAGGGCGTCATTATTTTGGTTAATAGTGCATGGCGATCTGCTGCCATGCTATATCCAAAGTTAAAGGGAGGGAGCCTAGGATGCGAGGGTGTTAATTATCTTGCTGTTTGTGAGAAAGCAATGGGGCTAGGCTCTGAAGAAGCAAATAAAGTGGCTAGATCGATTCGTCATGTTATTGCAGACAATTTGAAAACATTTACTTCAAAATATCCTTGCCACAGCAATGGAGATAAAAGATGGTTCGAGGTGAGGGTATCTGCCTACCAACACTTTGATAGCGTGTGTTGTGTTGTTACACATATGCCGATTACTGAAGCAACTTTTAAGAAGAAAAACTGATTGGAGAATGCTGATTGAGGTTTTCTTTAAAAGGAAACTTAGCCAGTTAGTCCTCTCTAACTATAATCCGACCAAGAGCGTCTAAATCAGATACCTCAACTTCTAAATGGTCATATTCAATGATGGTCGTTCCTTCTAGTTGTTCAATATAGTCTCGTGTCGCATAGTGCGGTGGAATGTAAGCATGGTCATCATGCTGGTAGTC
>CAIPYC010000168.1 GCA_903869185.1 uncultured cyanobacterium
AATGTTATCGATGATGATCCATAGTTGAGAGAATTTCCAATAATAGTGGATATTTTGGAGAAAATGTTATTGAACAATTTAACTAAAACCTTATGCTGTAAGGATTATAGCATTTTCCTTAACCCGAACTGACGTTAAATAGTGTTAAGGATACCAACAATTGGCTTTTAGCTAATGGGTTTTCTGCTCTTGATTTTGAGGCATTAATCCATTTTCAGCTTAATTGCTTTAAACTCAGTGAGCACCTCTTTAACAATCAGATCAGCGATTATTATCTCCAGAATCAATCGGACTACCGAGGTGCTGTACTCTATGATGTGGTCTTAGAAGATGAAGATTTGGCTATTGAGCTATACCTTTCAATCCAAGAAGATGAGATAGGCTTCTTTGAGGTTGCTCATCGCTACAATATCGACCAAGAGTACAGACGTGTGGGAGGTTATCGTGGTGTTCTCTACCGCAAAGATCTCAAACCCGAAATCTCGGGAGCTGTATTTGTTGCCCAGCCGCCCTGCCTACTCAAGCCAATAGTTACAGCCAAGACAATCCACTTGATTTATATAGAGGAAATCATTGAGCCAGAATTAAATGAGAATACAAAAATAACCATTGCCGGTGAGTTATTTAATCAATGGCTCACTAGCACAATTGAGCAGCTTGATTTCAAACTTGATCTAGGCGAGGATAGTCAATGACTTTTGAGCAGAGGAAAACCTAAAGATTCTCTTTGTTCAAGATACAGATGGGCTACTTCCCTAGCAAGAGCTCTGATTCTGGCTATATAACGGGTGCGTTCGGCTACAGAAATTACGCCTCTGGCATCAAGCAGGTTAAAACTATGAGAACATTTGAGTACATAATCTAGAGTTGGAGCTACCAGTTCCTTCGAGATAAGCTGTTTAGCCTCTTGTTCGTAAAGTGTAAAGAGATTTAGAAGCAATTCAGGATCGCTGGATTCAAAATTATAGCTGCACTGTTCTATTTCATTTTGGAGATAGATCTCACCATATTTGATATTTTCATTCCATTGGATCTTATTGATAGCATCGACCTCTTGAAGATACATAGACAGACGTTCTAGTCCATAGGTTATTTCAATAGAAACCGGGCGACAATCGATTCCGCCACATTGCTGAAAATAGGTAAACTGAGTGACTTCCATTCCATCTAACCAAACCTCCCAGCCCACTCCCCAGGCGCCCAGGGTTGGCGATTCCCAATTGTCTTCCACAAAACGGATATCATGATCTTTTGGATTAATCCCAAGGGACTCGAGAGAATCAAGATAAATCTCCTGAATATTGTCGGGATTGGGCTTAATGAGTACCTGATATTGAAAATAATACTGAAAACGATTAGGGTTTTCTCCATAACGTCCATCAGTTGGCCTGCGACAGGGTTCGACATAGGCAACAGCCCAAGGCTCAGGACCGATAGCCCGTAAAAAAGTATGGGGACTCATGGTTCCTGCGCCTTTTTCTGTATCATAGGGCTGGGCAATCAGGCAGCCACATTTGCTCCAGAATTGGTTGAGTTGGGAGATGATCGCCTCAAATGTGATGGTCATATAATTATTCAGATTTAAAAGTATTCAGCAAAAGAGAATTCAAAACCACCAAGATTGAACTACTGGCCATGAGAGCTCCGGCAAGGGCAGGACCAAGATGGTAGTAAGGAAGAGCTATTCCTGCAGCAAGAGGAATAAACAGTATATTATAACCAAAGGCAAAGCCCAAATTCTGTTGGATTTTCCTAAAGGTAGCCTGACTCAATGTTAGGGCCACCAAAACATCAGAAAGATTATGTTTCATAAGGATCACATCAGCTGTGTCCTTTGCAATATCACTTGCACCCGAAAGAGAGATGCCAAGATCTGCTTGAGCCAAAGCTGGCGCATCGTTGATTCCATCGCCAATCATCCCAACAGTAGCGCCTTGTTGTTGGAATCCGGCAATTATTGCGGCTTTACCTTGCGGAGTGAGACCGGCATGTACTTCCTCAATACCAAGACTATTGGCAATCTTTTGAGCCACTATAAACTGATCTCCTGTGGCCAGGACAACCTTGATCCCCTTTGCTTTTAATTGATCTACTGTCTGCTGGGCATCTGGTCGTAATGCATCAACTAGGGCCAAGCCACCTATAAATTGACCTCCACGGGCAACATATACCAGAGTCTTTCCTTCTTCGAGCAAGAGGAGAGTCTGCTGATGTATATCTTCACCTAACTCAATCGAATGATCTCTCAAATGCTGCTGATTGCCCACTAGAACTTGCTGGCCATCTATCCGGGCGATGATTCCCCTGCCCGGTTCATTGTTGATCTGCTCTACCTGGAGGAAGCTTAGTTTTTGCATTTTGGCAGCCTCCTGCATTGCAACACCGAATGGATGATTGATCTGGGCACTAGATGCTATCTGTAATAGTTGCTGGGATGATATTCCCTCGATGGGTAGATAGTCAGTTATAACTGGATGTCCTTGGGTTAGGGTACCTGTTTTATCAAATATTATTACGTTTAGCCCTCTGAGTTTTTCCAGAATATCGCCGCCTTTGATGAGTATGCCCTTGCCTGCTGCAATACTAGTGCCAACCAAAATTGCAGTGGGAGTAGCTAAGCCCAATGCGCAGGGACAAGCAATCACCAGCACTGCAATGGCCAATTTTAAACTAAATAGCAAGGGCAAAGATGAATGATCATGGTGATGCATGCCTGTCGACAAAGGCAAAAACATACTGGGACTGCGACAAAGCCAAAAAGCAAAGGTCAAGGCCGCAGCAGTCATTACTCCATAGGTAAAATAACCTGCCACCTTATCCGAGAGATTCTGAACCGGTGCCTTGCGTGCTTGAGCGGTTTCAACTGCCTCTACTATCTTGGCTAGGGTGGTATCCTCCCCAACGTGCTCTACCTTGACAATGATAGTACCGCTTTGGTTGAGTGAACCACATACAACCTTATCTCCAAATGTTTTGGAAACAGGAATTGACTCGCCGGTAATCATTGCCTCGTCCAGAGTCGTGCTACCTAACTGGATGCTTCCATCGACCGGAATTTTTTCGCCAGGTAAGATCCTTACCCAGTCGCCCAATTTAATTTGCTCGATGGGTACTTCTATGCCAACTGCTTCCAAGGTGCTGCCGTCTATAACCAAACTGGCCAATTGGGGCTGTAGCGAGATCAAATTAGTCAGTGAACTTTTTGCCTGGTTTCTGGCAGATTTTTCAATAGCTCTGCCAAGGAGGATAAAACCTAGCAACATTACAGGCTCTTCAAAAAAACATTCCCAGCCCAGTTGGGGAAACAACCAGGCGATCAAGCTAGCAAAATAAGAACTCAAAGCGCCAAGGGCAATCAGAGAGTTCATATTGGGGCTGTTTTGCAATAGTCCCTTGATTCCTTCTTGAATGATTGACCGGCTAGTATAGACCAGGGCAATGGTAGCCAATGCCCAATGTAATTGAATGCTGCTTAGATAGGGAATATGCGGGCCGCCAAGATGCTCAAGATGTCCGATACTTGAAATTACAACCAGGGCTAATGCCAGATAAAGATTAGCAGAGCTTTCCCCGACATTAGAGGCAATTCTGGGCTGATTTACGCTACGCGGTTGACTGGGAAAACCTTTGGATGTGAGTTTCTGGGCTAGAGCTTCGGGTTGAATGAGAGAGGGACTGTACTCAACTATTGCTATCTCTGTTACCAGATTGACGTTAGCCTTGGAGACGCCTGATTCTTGAGAGAGCTGTTTTTCTACTGCCGCCACACAGCCAGCACACTTCATCCCTCCAACTTCCAATATAGCCTTAGAGAGATTTTCTGGTTTTTCTATCAGTTGTTCACTCACACTTATTTAGTTTCGAACTGTTGTTATGTCTTATATTTTAAAGGAATATTCAAAGGTTGTTTATCTTGGGAGAGTACCTCTAGAAGAGTTTTTTTGACAATGGCATCGTTTTCTCTAGTGAGCATGATGCGGTAGTATTCTTGGATGGGATGCCTAGAATCCTGCAATGTTGCTAAATTACGGATAGCTATTATTCTTCTGAGCGGGTCAGAGTGGGTTAAATCAGTTAGATAAGAATCAAAAACATTGCGCTTTGAATCTTTATCCCATATTTGCCAACCCAACAAGAAAATAACAAGTAAAGTACCGAGCCCCTGCAATATACCAACTAATGCTAACCAATGTTTTTCTGAGTCTGACCAAAGCAAAGTAACACAAAAAGTAGCAATAGCGGCTATTCCACCACTGACTACAGAAATCACCAGCTTACGATTGAGTCCGGATAAGCAATTTTGCCATATTTTCCGTGCTGCTGGTGAAGTCTGCAATATGTACATTGCTACCATAATGCCCACGCCAGCTGTAGTCGCAAGAACGATCTGCCAATTCCATAACAACATATATATTGAAAACAGAACAGCCAAGCTATACAGAAAAAACTTTTGAATATTTTTGTTTTTAGAAAACTTAATAATTTCTAATATTAAAAACCTCATACCTTGGAGGGATTGAGAGAGAAGTGTTTTTGCTAGGGGTCTGTTGTAATAGCTTCTCTGGTATGATTTCACGGTAAGAAAGGAGTTAATAACTCATGTAAGTTTAACATAGATTATCGGCTATACCTTCTCAATAGCTACCATAATCCTAAATCTGCTTTTGCTGCTTTTGCTGCCACTGTAATCTCTTCATTAGAAAAACCCTTCCAGTTGGTCTCGCCCACTTCTTGATAGAACTTTTCATCATATGCCCTAGTTTTTACCACAACTGGCATGGGAACAGCATGCCCGAGAATCAGCGCCTGCTGCTTGGAATCTAGTTTAGCCAAAACAGAGCGTAGACTACTGCCACCAGAAACACCCGTAAATATTGCATCAATGTCTTTTTCATCATTGAGCAGGCAAGTGACTCTAGTTCCTATTTGTGACATGACCTCTGGATCTATACCGGAGGGCCTTTGATCAACAACCAAAAGAGTGACAAAATATTTCCTCATCTCCCTGGCAATAGTCCCAAAAATAGTCTGATTGACAACGCTAGGATCCAAAAAACGATGTGCTTCTTCTATGGTGATCACCAATTGTCTAGGTTTATCTACCGGATTCTTGGACTGGAGAAAAACTTCGGCTTTTTTTACATAGTGTTGATGAATACGTCTGGTCATCATATTGGTTGCCAACATATAAGATAATAAATTGGACTGTGAGCCAAACTCAATCACTATATTTTTACCAGCCTCAATTGATTTTAAGATATGGTCGAAATAATTTTTGGGACAACTAGATTTTATGTATTTAAGATTTTCCAAGCGCATCAGCTTTCTTTGTAAAGCCATGATCGAACCCTTATGTCCCTGTTTTTCCTCACAAAAAAGACTGATATCCTCATTGGTCATATCCACAAGTCGACGGATCCAACCTTCACCAAATTCTGCCCTGAGAATATTGGCATTATCTAAACTGGCATCTGAGAGACCCAATTCAGAGGCAACCAATCGCAGATCTTCTATTTCAATATCGGTATAGCTCAAATAGAGATCCTGGGCGTTTTTAACTTGTCTTCTTTTGGTAGATTCAGGATCTAGGCTATAGACTTCAACCTGCCCTGGAAACAATTGACTCAGTCCTTTAACTGTTGAAATATTTTGTCCCTCCCTCATTGCTTCCCAACCATATTCAGAATGCATATCAAAAATCAAATTGACGGCAGCTTGTTTGCGTATAATTCCAGAAATAACCAGACGAGTGAGAAAAGATTTACCTGTTCCTGATTTGCCAAAAATACCGTTACTGCGCTCTACAAAACGATTTAAATCAATGCAGATAGGTACATTCATATCCAGAGGAGTACCAATAGAGAAGTTATTTCTAATCGGGTCATCTTCCCAACCAAATATTCGGCGAAAATCCAATTCAGTTGCCTCAAAAACTGGACTGAAATGAGAGGGAATCGTTTTAACTGGCAGAAGCTCTTCTTCCGTACTAGTCTGCGCCAGAAATGAGCCCAGAGAAGTGTCAGTGTTCTCCTTGGTATGTTGATTTTCGCTTGGGGTGAGCATCAACATAGGTGAGAGCTCTATAGTTCCATAAGTCCCTGTACCTGCTAAAACTGCGCGCATTAGATCATCCCCAAGACCAGGTGGATTGGCCATGATTCGGGGACTAGATGTGCCCAGTGAGACATCAGTAAGGAGACAGAAAAATCGAGAATGCGAACCTTGTACTATAAGAAATTTCCCTACTCGCATTTCTTCTACCGAAACATCAGCAGATAGCCGGATTTGAAGTCCGTCGCTAAGGGATCCCTGGATCACTGAACCCAATATTTTCTCTTCTTGCATTTATGAACAAAAATCCTAAGTGTTATTCTTGCTGTGATTAAAATTCTGTTAGCTGTTAAAATGGCCTTTTAAACATTTTAGATTACAAAAAGACTATGAGTAATTCCCAGACAATAACAATCGAAAAACTCGCCGGCGTTATTTCCAAGGAAGTATATATTGATATTGCCAAATGGCATCTCTATTTGCATGATGCTAAGCTGGATATCCCTTTAGCCGAAAAACTCTATCAGGCTATCACGCAAAGTGGCAAAACACTCGACCAAAAAACCATCACAGAAGTACTCAGCAGTATTTTGGTAAAGATAGGGGGTGGACAAAAAGAGTTACCTTTATCAGATTTAATTCCAACCGCCATACAATCGCGCTTACTCGATATAGTGGAACAATTCAGTAAATCTTTCTAAAAATTATCTATTCTTCTCTGTGGAAGATTCTAGCGTAAATACCTGAATCAGTCCCAGATTAAATAAACTAGTGAATCTTAAGAGAGCCAGCTCTACAATCCCTCAGCCATAAAGAAACAGCCTGCCCCATAATCCCATTAGATATTTCTTGTGGGGGAGTAGGCGAGAGATTGGGTAGAGTAGAACCCAGTTGTGAGTAAATTTGCACCATTGCCCATTGATCTTCGGAGTTGGCCAAAAAAAGCCAATAATAACTCTGGCTGATCTTGACAACATTTTTGTCATAATGCCGCTCTATTGTTGTAAAAAAAACCTGCCTGGCTTGTTCATCTGGTTTTGTGAAGTATTGCTGCATACTCAGTGGCAAAGGATTATAATCGGGCTTGCCTGCTACCAAGATGTAGAACTTATCTGAGATTTTGCCAGAGGAATTGTTATTGCGTTGAATGACTCTATTAGCATAGCTGGGCAGATCCTGGAGCATTTTATCTACAAGGGGTTGGAGCTCATACGGGCAAGCAAAGGGTTGACTGACAAGGAGATGGTTGATTGGTAAAAACCAGGAAATGCCCAAAATTCCCAGAGAGAAAACCATCATAGATTATATTCAAGTTCTTCAACAAGCTTTGACCAGGCTGAGACTGGATCAACTGCCCCAGTAATAGGCCTGCCAATCACCAGATAATTAGCGCCGCGGGCAAGAGCATCACTAGGAGTTAGAGTTCTTTTTTGATCACCTGCATCTGACCAGCTAGGACGAATTCCCGGACAAATCAACAGAAAATCCTGCCCGCAAGAGTGTCTTAATTTATTTAGCTCTAAAGGTGAACAGATTGAACCAGCTAGCCCTACTTCTTTAGCTAACAAAGCCAAGGATAAAACATAGTCAGATATATCCTGTGAAATAGATAGATCTTGTGAGCTTAAGCTAGTTAAAACCGTAACCCCTAGAAGCTTGGGAGGTTTTGCACTTTGCTTAATGGACTTTAATGAGGCTTCTAGAGCAGCTCTTCCAGAGCTTACATGCAATGTTATTAAATCAACTTCATATTTAAGTGCGCTGCGACAAGCACCTGCCATGGTGTTAGGAATATCATTAAGCTTTAAATCCAAAAAAATACTTTTATTTTCTCTTTTTAAATAAGACAGGATTTCAGGGCCAGCCGCAATGAAAAGCTCAAGTCCAACTTTCCAAAAAGTAACATCAGGCAGTAATTGCACCAGCTTGACGGCATCTTCAAAATTTGCCACATCAAGAGCGACAATAATCTGATTGCACTTCATAGACTCTCCCGGACAATAGCAAAAACCGAAGTATAACCATGGAGGAAAGTCAGACCTCCAACAGGTCCTATTTCACCATTACAGAAAAATCCGCCAAGTGAAGTACCAGGAAAATACTTACTAAAAAGTGTTGAATCAAAATTTGGACTTCCATAGAGACCTTGTCCCCTCCCAAGGCAAGAGAACATCAGGGCACCAAGAGGTGGATTTTGATATGAATTTTTCTCTTGATAATCTTGCAAAAAGTATTCCAAATCCTGAAGAGAGGTTTGCGCATCCCTTAAGTGAAATTGGATTCTTTGACCTGAGCGCACTTTATCCCCTATTGCCATGGCCCCCGCTCTGGGATCTACGCCTAAAAGATTGCGAATCAAAAAATCACCCTGTTTGAGTTGCATTTTGAATTCATCACGGGCCAAACCAACAAATAGTGAACTTTGCGCAAGTTGACGATCTTTATCATCTAAGGATTCCAACAAGTTCCTCAACGCTTCCAGGGGCGGGTAACTTTTAGCTCCAAACTCTTGATCGGAGAGCTCGAGAATTATATTGCGCTCACCTTTAGTGATCATATAGGGATCGCCAATTGGGCGACAACCCTGAGCTACTACAGCTTCGACAATGATTTCTCCAGCAAGTGCCAAACCAATGATCCCCTCTTGATAAATTGTAGGTGGAGAACCTGGCGCATAATAAAATAGGCAATTCTCCACTGGAGAGCTAGATAAACCACCAACTTTTACTGAATCAGGATAGACAAAATCTAAGCCATCTAAAAGATTATTGATTCCAGTAACCGAGGGTTCCGATAAGAGGATAAAATGTGGACGTTCGTGGGGCTCAATACCCAAAAGCTCAATCCAGGCACTGGGAGGATCGTCAAGATCAGGCAGCGCACTATCTAGAACATGAAAAGAATGTACCTTAGCCTTGGGTAAATAAGCCACGCTCAAGCTGATCGCCGCGGTTTCCTCTACTTCTTCGATCCGCCCGTTACCCCTGATTCCAACAATACCGCCACCCCCGCAGCCAATAAGGGTTTTCAGTGGTAATTCCTCAAGCAATAAAGGCAGTAGGCGAGGATAGTCACTAGCGTAAGCTGAAGAGATGAACAATATCCCTAAATCAGGTGAACCGGTCAAAACCCTTTTGATCTGTTCAGCAACCTCACAAATAGCCCCCTCCAAAGAGGGTTTGGTAGAAAGAGCGTTGACCCATTGCATTTGGCTTGTCATGGGAGATATTGTTTAAGATCAGCTACGATGTTGTTTTCAGTATTATATCTGGAAAAGAACCTGCTTTTTGAAGCGCCAAGATCAACTATCAATTATTTATAAACCTTATTATGTATTGGGCACCCCAAATTTCTTCATCTCTCGATGCACAAGAATATACTGCTGTTATTGATTTCTATGAAGAAACAATAGGATCAGATCCGCAGAATATAACCAATTTCTGGCTGTTGGGGCTTGCATATTTATTAGCCGATAGAGAAGAAGAAGCCAAAGCCACTTGGCTGTCAGTACTAAGCGAGGTTGATGATCTAGAAGAACTCTTAGGGATTTTAGAACTTGAAGCAATCGATCAAGAGGAAAAAGAAAGACTACAAAACAGTCTACTAATTAGAGAATATATCGAGGAAATAGAACCAAATTTTATTAACAATCAACTGAAAATTGTTTTACTCAAAAGCAAATTAGAATGGCTCAATCCTGAAGATATTGCTAAAGTGGTAGAGCTGTTAAAAAATGATTGTGATCAGATTTTTTTAAAAGAAACCCTAAGCGAAATTTTAAAATATCCCGATCCAACAGTTCTAGATCTATTGAAAAAATCCCTAAAGTATCTAGATGAAACGTTTTTAGAACAAATTGAAAAATTAACCGCAATAACGCAAGAAAAGCAAAACACTTTTTACTATATAGATCTAATAGAAATCTCTCTTGTATTAAAACAGGATCATTTTATTTTATTGAATACATTATCTCAACACTATTGGAATACAAGCAACTATCCAAAAGCTGAAGAATCTATTGTTAAATTCATTCAATATTGCCCATTTGTGGATATGCAACTCTATGGCTATTCTTTTTATATTTATGTTCTTTTAAGACAGAGTAAATGGTTGAAAATTGAATCTATATTTAAGATTTACAAAGCACTTTTAGAACAATTCGAACAGAATCCACCTGAACAACTGCAAAATCTTAGTATGCAATTGTTACCCATGACAGCTATGCCTTTACTATATTTAGAAGACAATCCCAAACAAAATAGACGCTTACAAAATAAGCTATCTCTGGTTTTTCAAGATGAATTGAGAAAATCTGCAGGGCTCAGCGAAATAGCGAGCTTCAAGAAAAAAGAAAAATTAACATATCTCAAGATCGGCTACCTTGCAAGTACACTAAAAAGACATTCTGTCGGCTGGCTAACCCGCTGGCTATTTCATTATCATGATCGAGAAAGATTTCAGATCAATCTCTACCTGTATAACCAGATCGAAGATGAACTTACCAGAGACTGGTTTCAAAAAAATGCCCACAATCACCATCTCTTTGGTGAAGATCCCTTTAGTATTGCCCAGAAAATTCTTGAGGATCAAATTGATATTTTAGTAGATCTAGATAGCTTGAGTAATTCAATAGCCTGTCAGGTACTAGCCTTAAAACCTTCGCCAATTCAGGTTACCTGGCTGGGTATGGATGCTACTGGTATCCCCAATGTAGATTATTTTATTGTAGACCCGCATGTAGTGCCCCAAGATGCTCAAAAGTACTATCAAGAAAAGCTATGGCGACTTCCGCAAACCTATCTCGCTGTTGATGGATTTGAATTTGCTACTCCAACAATCAATAAAAGAGATCTCGATATTCCCAATAATGCCATTACCTATCTGACATCTCAAATGGGCTTTAAACATCATAGAGAGATCGTTAAACTACAGCTAAAAATCATTCAACAGGTATCCAATAGTTATCTTTTGATAAAAGGACGTCTTGATTCGGCTACTGTTAAAGAGCACTATCTTTCCTTAGCTCAACAAATAGGAGTAAATAGGGAAAGACTCATATTTTTACCTGAATATCCCTCAGAGGAAATCCAACGAGCCAATTTACCAATTGCAGATATATTCCTGGATACTTATCCCTACAGTGGGGCAACAACCACCCTCGAAGTACTTTGGATGGCTATACCCATGGTTACACTGGTTGGAGAGCAGTTTGCCTCTAGAAATAGCTATACTTTTATGCTCAATGCTGGGATTACCGAAGGTATCGCTTTTAGCCCCCAAGAATACTTGGAGTGGGCAATCAAATTGGGAAATAGCGAAGAACTCCGCTCGCAGATCCATTGGAAGTTATTAAAGGGACGCAAAGACTGCCCGCTCTGGAATGCTAAGCAATTTACCAAACAGATGGAGCAGGCTTACTACCAAATGGCATCAATAAATCGTAAGGATTCAGATTTAGTTTACTGAAAATGACAAATTAAGGCTTGTAAGCAATTACTCCAACTCCTTCCCGTCCATCATGCTGACAATCAGATGGATAATCAATGCGAGCCATAAACCCTGCTTGTTCAACAATAAGACCTGCCTGTTGGCAAACACAGGTTAGAATATCTGGATCTAAGGTATGGAAAAAGTTCGGCAAACTGACGGCAAGTTCTGCAGGCATAAACTCGGGAAAGTTATCAAGTTGACCCGGCCAAGGATCGCCCTGGCGTTTTCTTTCCTCATAGAGAGGCAAAAATGATTTCAAGGATTTTTTGTAGGGTGTATCAGAAATCAAGTAAACTTTTCCTCCAGAGCGAAGCATGCGAGACATATTCAAGAATGATTCATTAATTTCGCTACCCCTTAAAAAATGCAGCACTCTTGAACAGAGAATGGCTCCCACACTCGCATCCTCTAAATCAATCTGATTGGGTAGAGAGCCTTGCAACAATCTGAGGCGACTCCTGTGATCAGCTGGTGTTCGCTGGGCGCAAAATTGAAGATGACGCATATCTGGATCACAACTGATAACTTCTGCTCCAGCATCTAGAGCTGCTAAAGTTGCTATCCCATAAGCTGCACCAATATCAAGTACAGGGCCAGGACACTGTGATGCAAACTCTACAAAGGCTTGGGTATAAGGATCTAACCAAGTTGTCATAAAACCAGTCTGGTTCAGCGTCGGAATTAGCATCTCCGAAACCGGTAAAGGCATATTTATTGAGTCTATTTGCATAAAATAAATAAGTATTTTCAATCTTGATAAGCGGGTGGCGAGAATCGAACTCGCATCATTAGCTTGGAAGGCTAAGGTTTTACCACTAAACTACACCCGCATGCTTTTAAGCATTTTGTCATCTTAGCACAAATAGTCTCAGTTAACAATAGCAAATCTAGGCTATTTCGGTTTGAGTTTGGGTAATTCCATATTCAAAATTGTAAGGGTCTCTTAAAAAGCTAAGCACATCTTCTTCGAGGCTATGCACCAGATAAATCTCCAGAATATTTACCTGACGCAGGCAAGTGAGATAGCCATCGACGTAGAAGCGAATTTCTTCCATACGATTACCACGATGAAACAGTTCGATGATCTCATCGGTTAGCTTTTGATAATGACGAATTGTCAGAGGATCCTGTAACATTGTTGGCTATTTATCTTATCTATAGAATCGTATTTTAACCTAAAGTCTATGGTGATGGGGATTCAGTCGGCTCGAGTAGTTAACCGGAAATAACTAGAGACAAAAAACTCCCTTATAGGAAAAAGTACATAGGTCAGAGGATTGATTGTTACTATTACATCACGAAAATCTCGCTGAACAAGGTTCACAATAGCACTTGCTACCCACGGGGCAGTCATGACACCAACGGGATTAAGTTTGCTTTTAAATGGGCCTAGAATCATTTTGCGAACCACACAAGGCGCATCCAATCTTCTTAAAGTCACTAGATCTCCTATGGTTCTTTTGCTGAGCTCATAAAGTGGGCTTATAGCCGGTCCAACCTCAGCTTCTGAAGTATTTACCCATAGCTCCTTACAGGCAATATCCCTATTGGTTTTAACGGTACTTAAAAATATTTCCATCAAACGCCAGCTTGAAAAGCTATTGATCTCAAAGGAGCTCTCAATTGCCTGAGCATTTCTTGCTCTACGTACATTTATTCCGTGATTGAGAACCAGGATATCAACCCTTGATAGTAAATTTACCAACTCATTTTCTGCTCCAACCTTCCAGTTGATGGTTTCTAAGCTGATTTTGCCAGTTGGCAGATCTAAAACTACAGGAGAATTACTAGATGTCAGAGCGATTGGCTTAGCTCCTGCCATATGCAATTGCTTGAGCAGAGAATTTCCAAGGGCACCTGAAGCTCCAGTAACTGCAATGGTCTTACCCTTGAGCGAGACCGCAGTTCCTAAGAAGCGATCCACTAGAGTCAAGATCCCACAAAAATAAGCATTTTGATTATCAAAGTGATGTCTCCAGTGGTAAGTACGATTTACCAACCAAGGTCCGGGTATCTCAGCAAAAGGACCAGGTCTATGAGTGAGATCTGTTAGCTCATCCATCCTGGGCACCCCGAACCCACGGGCAATGGCACTGAGCAAAAAGCTTAAGGTATAAAAAGAACCACTCAATCCGACCCAGTCGTATTCCCAATGCAATTGTTTGGCTAAAAACCAGGGAAGTACGCTTGCAACTATCATGACCATAGCTTCTGGTACATCGTTATACCAATGTGCCTGACGATAAATTTCTGGATTGGCAACTGTAAGGTCTGGCCTAAATACTCGATGATGCCAAACATGAAGACGGTAGATAGGAGACCAGATATGGGCCAGAGCGTGGTAGAGATCCCGGACAATTTCCACCCAAATGATTGAAGCCAGACCCAAAGATATAGCCAAAGTGATCTCACTGGTCATGAACATGAACATATTTTATTTTTATGGATATTTTAAAAGAATTAACAGTCTTAGTTAAAATGTAGCAATAAGATGCTTCCTAGAGACTAGTTTAGAGAGAATATGGCAAAAAAAGACTGGGTTGGAGATGAGCAGTTAGATCCTATAGGATCGTTTTTATCTCAATGGTCAGATTCACAACAACAGTGGGACATTAACCTGTTTAAGGGATTGGCAGGCCGCAGAAAAAAAGCTGCTTTTTTACTAATTACAATATGGATTACAGTTATCGGGCTGCACTTGGTGAATTGGGGACATACGGTGATTGTAGTTCCAACTGCCTTAATCTCTTTTCAGCTTTTTCGGATGCTCACCAGTAAGCCCGATGTCCAGTCTTATGATATGCCAATTTCCGACTATCCCATTGTATCTTTGATCGTTGCTGCTAAAAACGAGGAAGCTGTAGTTGCCAGCTTAGTTAATCAACTATGCACTCTGGATTATCCGGCGCAGAGATATGAAGTATGGATTATTAACGACAATAGCACTGATAAAACAAGTCAAATATTAGATAGTCTTAGCTATCCTCAACTAAGAGTAGTGCATAGATCAGCCGACTCAACTGGTGGTAAATCTGGAGCGCTCAACCAAGTCCTTCCCTTGACCAAAGGTACTATTATTGGAGTTTTTGATGCCGATGCCCGGATAAATAGCGATCTGCTCAAAAAGGTAGCTCCTTTATTTCAACCTTCAGATATTGGCGCTATTCAATTGCGCAAATCCATTATCAATTCTGAGGTGAATTTTCTTACTGCAGGGCAAAGTACAGAAATGGCTCTCGACAGCTTTTACCAGCAAAGACGCATAGCATGTGGAGGACTAGGTGAGCTAAGAGGTAATGGGCAGTTTGTCCGTCGCATTGCCTTGGAAAGATCCGGAGGCTGGAATGAAGAGACCATAACCGACGATTTAGACTTGACAATCCGTCTGCATCTAGACAAATGGAAAATCGGTTTCTGCCTCGATCCCCAGGTCGAAGAGGAAGGAGTAACCACTGCCACTGCTCTTTGGCATCAGCGAAATCGATGGGCAGAGGGTGGTTATCAACGTTATCTAGACTACTGGCGTCTTCTGCTGAGTCAACCAATGGGTTTGAAGAAAAAAATAGATCTCTTCACCTTTTTATTTGTCCAATACATCATCCCAACTTCGGCTGTCCCTGATCTTTTGATGAGCATTACTGGACATGGCGCTCCCTTGTTGACCCCCTTGACTGCCATAATCTTTATGTTCTCCTTTTTTGGTATGTGGAGAGGGCTAAAAAATGAGTCGCCTGAGAGTGGAAATACTCAGCTACTTTTCAATACCATCAAGGGCACAATTTATATGATGCATTGGTTTTTTATTATTCCCTCAGTCACTGCTCGTCTTTCGGTTCGTCCCAAAAGTCTTAAATGGATAAAAACAAGCCATATCGGTAACGATGAACTAGAACTAATAGAGGGAGGGAGTCAGACATAAGCCGGGTTCTGTTATCTTGGGAGAACTTTCCCCAAGATGGCGGTTATCTATCTAGGATGACTGTTACCAGTCACCTCAAGCGGTTGACAAAAACGAAACAGGGAAAAGACCAACCTTAGCTTCTCCACCTTGCTCCCGATCGGGGTTTACCTAGCCAGTACCTCTCGATACTGCTGGTGCGCTCTTAACACACCTTTGCACCCTTACCAGCAAAAAATATCACTGGCGGTATTTTTCTGTGGCACTATCCTCACGGTCGCCCGTACTGGGCGTTATCCAGCAGATCTGGTCTTTAGGGAGCCCGGACTTTCCTCAGACTGTCTCCAGTCCGCAACCTCCACGCTTACTCCCCCCCAATCCAGTCTAAGCCAATAAAGAGGAAATTAGCTAAGATATTGATAAAAGCTATCTGAGGTTTTGATACAATAGTGCCTGACAAACTTTCCAGGGAATACCGTATGTCTGATGATGCAGATCTAATTCGTCCAAGTACTAATGTGCCCTCCCATATTCTACAAATCTCTGCAGATTTAAGAAATATAGGGCGGATTAGTTTTTGGTTGCAACTGGTACTTGGAGTGATTTCTGCTGTCTTGTTGTCTTTTGGTACATTGATTTTACTCAGTAGTAATCAGAGAACCAAGGGAATAGAAGTCGGTATTTTAGCTGCAATAGCTGGGGTTATCATTTTGGCAATTGCTATATTCTTCACTAGGCGCTATGTTCAATATTCCAAGGATATTCTAAGTCCAGATCCCAAAGAAAGACCCAAGAAAAAAGATACTTTGCAGCTTATCAAAACAGGCTTGATTTTTAATCTAATTGGAATATTGTTAACTGTTTTCGGAGCAGAAGCCCTCGTTGGCATAATCCTACAAAAATCCCTGCTCATTCCGCAGGCAACCATTACCGCCGATCCCAACAAATTTATTAATTCAGCAGATGTCTTAATAGTCCAGGCCAATACCAACTCTATTGCCGCTCATTTCGCAGGCTTGGTTTGTTCACTGTGGTTACTAAATCGTGTCATTCATAAAATCAATCTTTAATACTTTCTCTCAAGCGGAGTGAAACGATTGATTACCACCGGCATATGATCGATCTTGGTTCCCTCTTGGGTATAGTAGGCCAATGTATGCCTGAGAAAACCCTCATCATTACGAACAGGATAATCCTCTCTAGCATGAGAACCACGGCTTTCTTGCCTCATCAGGGCAGAAGTGAGGATGATTTCAGCTACGATAAGAATATTTTGCAATTCCAGAGCTTCAATCAATTCAGTATTCCAACAATCGCCCTTATCATCTAGGTAAATCTGCTGATAGTCTTTTTTGAATTTGTGGAGTTTAGCCAGACCTTCTTTTAATGTAGTTTCGGTTCTAAAAACGCTACAATATTCGCTCATACAATCTTGAATAGACTGCCTAAGCGCATTGATTCTGATAGTTCCCTTTTGTCCAAGCAAGGAATCTATCGTCGAGCGGATCTGTTTTAGATGATATTCATAGTCAGTTTTGGGAAAGTCTTTATCTTGAACATACTCGGCTATGGAGGCTCCGGCCCTTCTACCATAAACTACACATTCAAGTAGAGAATTGGCACCAAGTCGATTAGCTCCATGAACAGAAACACAGGAACATTCTCCAGCTCCAAAAAATCTCTCTACAAGAGTTTCACTATCCCGACGTACCTGAGAGTTGACATTTACAGGTATACCGCCCATACAGTAGTGCACAGTAGGCCTAACTGGTATTGGTTGGTAGACCGCATCTACCCCTAAAAGCCTATGTGCCTCTTCCCAGGCAAAGGGAATACGACTTTTGATGGCCGCTTCTCCTAAATGCCGCACATCCAGATGAACAAAAGGTCCGCCTGCGGTTCCATCCAGGTTGATACCACGGCCAGCCCTGATTTCCATCCCAATCGCCCTAGACGTTATATCACGCGGGGCCAACTCCATCCTAGAGGGGGCATAGGTTGACATAAATCGGCTACCTTCGCTATTGAGTAGATAGGCACCTTCTCCACGGACAGCCTCCGAAACCAGTACACCAACTGGATATAGCCCTGTAGGGTGAAATTGTACAAATTCCATATCTTCCAATGGAACCCCAGCGGCTGCCGCCATTGCCAATCCATCACCTGTTGAAGCATAATCATTTGAGGTGGTATTATAAACCCGACCGTAACCTCCAGTAGCAAAGAGAACAGCCTTGGCTGTCATAGCTTCCAACTTGCTAGTAGAGATTTCTAGAGCGATTAGTCCTTTAGCTTCATTGTCCTCGAGAATTAGCTTTAGTACATACCATTCATCATAGATTTGCACACCGTAGCGACGTAGATTATTGACTAGTTCGTGCAGAATAGCATGTCCGGTCTTGTCTGCTGCGTAACAGGCGCGGCTATGGGAATGACCGCCGAAAGGTCTTTGCGCGATTCTCCCATCTGGCAAACGAGAGAAAAGCACTCCCAAATGTTCAAGCTCAATGATCACATCAGAGGCTTCTTTTGTAAGTATTTCAACCGCATCCTGATCAGCTAGATAGTCAGACCCCTTGACCGTATCAAAAGCATGAGATTCCCAGCTATCATCGGTATCAATATTCCTCAAGCTAGCGGCTATACCACCTTGAGCGGATACCGAATGGGATCTAATAGGGTGAGTCTTAGCGATCAGACCAACGTCTAAATTGGGATAACGGACCTTAATTTCCAAAGCTGCGCGGCATCCAGCTAGCCCGCCCCCGACTATAAGAATATCGTGTTTAATCACAAGTATTAGAAAAAAATATTTCCTTTTGGTCTACTCAATTATACAATCAGGTTTTTAAATTAAATAGTTATCATTGTGTCTTTGCCATATGCTTTAATAATGTTGATTTGAGATTGGTCGACATCAATGATGATAAGATACTGAATCGGTCAGCTGTTAAACCATGGAAAAAATGACTCCTACTTAGGACATGGTCAAAATTCAATGACAGAAATAATCAGGTTGGAACAAGTTACCTTGTGGCGCAGAACACAAGAGGAATTTTCTTATGATCTCAAGAGAACTATTTTTTCTATACTGGAGGGAAAATATCGCAAACCGTCCAAAAAGCTTGTCCTGAATCAGGTTGATTTTGTTGTTAACTCTGGAGAGAGAGTTGGTATTATTGGTGCAAATGGTTCGGGTAAATCGACTCTTTTAAAAGTGATCTGTGGCATTCTCGAGCCCACATCGGGGCAAGTCAGAATTCGGGGAGAAATTGCTCCACTGATTGAATTGGGAGCCGGCTTCGATCCTGATCTTTCGGTTAAGGATAATATAGTTCTTTATGGGGTTATGCTGGGTTTTTCCAGAAGTGAGATGAAACGTAAGATTTCGGAAATTCTGGAGTTTGCCGAGCTGGAAGATTATTTACTTTCTCCGGTTAAGGCTCTCTCTTCTGGGATGATGGCTAGACTTGGTTTTTCAATTGCTACCGATATTCAATCCGATATCTTGATTCTAGATGAGGTTCTCTCTGTTGGTGACGAAAGATTTAAAAATAAGTGTCGTGTTCGCATGGAACAGCTTTGGGGTGAAGATGTGACCATTCTATTGGTTTCCCACGATCTCTCTTTTATCGAAAAATCTTGTGAAAGAGCCATTTGGCTCGATAAAGGTCAGATCATTTTCGCCGGTACTTCATCTAATACTATTGATTACTATCTTCAAGCAGTTAAAAACAGTTAATTTTTCATTTTTTTAACTCTCCTCCAGCGGATTCATCCAGTAACCACCAAAGATCTCCTCTGGGCTCTATTGAT
>CAIPYC010000169.1 GCA_903869185.1 uncultured cyanobacterium
ATTAGATAGAGTCGAAGAATGTTTATGGCAAGGTGATGTCGATGGTGCTATTAAGCAGTTCAATGACTGGCAACATGAGCGTGTCAACATATTTATCGCTTATCTCAAGAAGCATCGCTCCAGAATCGTCAATTATTGTTACTATCAAGATGAAGGTATTTCAATTGGATCCGGCGCTTGAATCAACTGTTAAACAGATAGGACAACGGATTAAAATATCTGGTGCTCAATGGAATAAATCTAACGTTCCGCAAGTACTTAAGCATCGCTCAGCATACCTCAATGGTCAATTTTCCCGCTTAGTCTTGCATAACTGAGATGCTCTCGGAGAAAACTCTACCCGCCCTCTGTCTAAGTCCGGGATCCCTAAAGGATGAATTGATAATAGATTGTATTGCAATTAAACCCTAAAAATCATCTCTGTTGGTAAAGATAGGCATAAATTGCGGATCCGCTCGCTAAAGACGAGTGAGCTTGAGTTCAAGATTAAACATATCGAACCCAACAACAATAAGACAAGGCTTGCTGGCAGGAATATCCCGACTATCCACCAGCTGGCTACATGCAATATCAGGGAAAGAGCGCAGAGATTGGCAACTCCCATTAGGATCAATAAAATATCTGGTTTACTTCTGGGTATTATAGTGACGACCCACACTGTTATGGTAAACAATAGGTTGAGCGGAACTAGAATTGCACAGATCGCCAGACAATTATTTCTGGAAAATTCAGCCATTGTAATGATTGTTGTCACTGTTTATCCTATTGGCTAGTCTAAGAGTCCATTTAAACAGAATCTCGAGGACAAAATTGCCTTGCGAAAATATATCGATCATTTTCTTCAGGAAAAGTTGGATTGCTTAATATATAAGATGGCTTTGCTCAAATAGAAAAACCTTTGAGGTATCTTTATTGATAAACACTTGCCAGTTGAGGATAGCCAGCTTCAATGAGGGCTTTATCCCTTATCCTACAAGAATCACACAGACCACAAGGCTTGCTCCCTCCTTGGTAACAGGACCAGGTTTTCTCAATAGGGATTCCAAGCTCTATAGCCTTTTTTACAATATCGGTTTTAGATAAGGTCAATAAAGGTGCAATCAGCCGAGGTGCCCGGCCCTCTAATCCAACTTTAGAAGAGAGATTAGCCAGTTGTTCGAAAGCCTTTAAATATTCTGGCCGGCAGTCTGGATAACCTGAATAGTCCACAGCATTGATTCCCAAAAAAATTGCCTGAGCGTCTTTGGCTTCTGCCAGGGAAAGAGCTAAAGAAATAAATACAGTATTGCGTCCAGGTACATAAGTTATTGCAATGATAGAAGGATCTACCCCTTCTGTTGGTATTGCAATTTGATCATCTGTTAGGGCTGAACCACCCCAGAGGCTCAGATTAACATCCAAAATAAAATGTTCAGAGATATTGAGAGCTTTGACTAAATCAATCGAAGCTGATAATTCTCTGCTGTGGCGCTGTCCATAACGAAATGAAAGAGCGATCAGTTCATAGCCCTCCTCTAGCGCGATAGCCGCGCTGGTAGCCGAATCTAATCCACCCGAAAGAAGAACAATAGCTCTAGATTTCATGGAATGTTTAAAAATTTATGCATCTGTAGTGACAGCCTCCATTGAGGGTTATCTTGAATGTAATTCAGGATAATGGGCGTTAGCTTAGTACTATTCCACTCAGGCTGCAGGTATTTGAGAATATTATCATCAAACTTGGCAGAAATTTCCTGAGCCCACTGGAGATCCTGCTGACTGGCTACGATGATTTTTAGTTCATCAGCCCTTGAATAAATGCTCTGATCGGGGATTTTAAAAGTTTTAGGTGAGAACGTCACCCAATCAAAATCTCCGCTAAAAGGGTGAGAGCCGGAAGTTTCCAAATGGAGCCTGAGTCCCTCTTTTTTTAAGGATTCAGTTAATGGGGCCAGGTTATGCAGAAGAGGCTCACCACCAGTAATGACTACCATAGGAGAATTGGCCAACAAAGACTGAGCAACCAAATCCTTGATATCCATGACAGGATACTTATTTAAAGGCCAAGTTTCTTTTTGATCACACCAACTGCAATGTACATCACAGCCAGCTAGCCTAATAAAAAAGGCACTGGTTCCACTCCAGAATCCTTCTCCCTGGATTGAATGAAAAGTCTCAACTATGGGATAAGAAATTGTCATTAAATCGATAATTTGGCTTTGACAATCTGTTCTATCCTCTTCCCGTCAGCCTGTCCTTTGAGTTGTTTTATGCAATTGCTCATCACCTTACCTATGTCCTTGGGAGAATTTGCTCCCACAATACCAATAATCTCTGTAATGATTTTCTCGAGCTCATCATCAGAAATTTGCTGGGGTAGATAAGTTTGAATAATAGCTAGCTCTTGGGCTTCTTTTTGGGCCAGATCATCACGCCCAGCATTTTGGTATTGTTCAATGGAATCCCTCCGTTGCTTGGCCTGTTGGGATAAAAGTTCAATTTCCTGTTGAGTGCTTAAACTTTCCTGTCCTTGTGGACGCAGGGCGATCTCCTTTTCCAGAATAACTTTCTTGATACTTCTGACTGTTTCTAGTCGAATTTTATCCTGGATTTTCATTGCGGCCTTGATATCTTCACCGATTCTATCCTTGAGACTCATGGTAATTTACTTGACTTAGTATTTGACGGATAGAGTGGAGTGGGATCAATAGTGCCCAGACGATTGGGAGGCCAGAACCTAAATACAGCCCTACCAATGATGTCATCTTTGGGTACAAAACCCCAGTAGCGAGAATCGTAACTGTTATTGCGATTATCACCCATAACAAGATAGCTACTTGGGGGCACTTTAACAGGTCCAAAATCCTGATTGGGTTTCTCAGCTATATACTTTTCTTGGACGGGTTTCTGGTTGACATAGACCACACCTTCTCGGATAGCCACAGTATCTCCCGGTAGGCCAATGATCCGTTTAATAAATGCCTCATTCTTGTAGTTGCGCTCCTGGAGTTGCTTGATGTTATCGGTCTTAAAGACTATTACATCCCCTCTTTGGGGCTGCTCAAAATGGTATCCTATTTTTTCAACGATAAGACGATCATCGATGAGTAAGGTTTTTTCCATGGAAGAGGAAGGAATGAAGCGTGCTTCAGCTACAAAGGTGCGGATGCCAAAGGCTAATATGGCTGCTGTACCTAAAACTTTGGCGGTTTCTAGGAAAAAATTTTCTGACTCTGCAGGTTTTTTCTTCTTTTGCAAATCTCTAGTCATCGTGATCTTTATCTGGGCTTACAATGTTATTAAGACTAGACTAAAACAACTTCTTCATATCTCTTTCATATGACTGATTTTACCGGGTTAATCATCCAAAAGGCAGAGATTTTGCTTCCTAATGGAAACCTTTTTTTGGGGGATGTTTTGATTAAGCAGGGTAGAATTGTTGAGATTGCTTCATCTATCGACAGTAATGATGTTAACACGATCTTAGATGCAAGTGGCCTAACTCTTCTTCCAGGTGTAATAGACCCTCAAGTACATTTTCGTGAACCTGGTTTTGAATATAAAGAAGATCTCTTCAGCGCATCTTGTGCATGTGCTAGAGGGGGGGTTACATCTTTTTTGGAAATGCCCAACACCAAGCCTCTAACCAGTAATCAATTGGCTCTCGATGACAAGCTCGCCAGAGCAGCGTCCAAATCTCTAGTTAACTACGGTTTCTTTATAGGTGCCACTGGCGAAAACTTAGAGGAGATCAATAATGCAGGGCCTGTCTGTGGTATCAAGATTTTTATGGGTTCAATGCATGGACCTCTTCTGGTTTCTCAAGAAGATAAACTCGAAGAAATTTTTGCCAATGGGTCACGTCTGATTGCGGTACATGCCGAAGATCAAGCCAGGATTGACAGGCGCAGAGAGCAATATATGAATTCATCAGCTGATGTTTCTATGCATTCGATCATCCAAGATGAAATTGCAGCGCTCAATGCCACTAAATTAGCAATTGAGCTCTCTACCAAGTATCAGCGTCGACTCCATATTCTACATATGTCTACAGGTATAGAGGCGCAATATCTGCGTGAGCATAAGCAGCCTTGGATCACAGCCGAGGCAACCCCACAACATCTACTGCTCTCTACCGATTCATACAAAAACCTAGGAAGTCTCGCTCAGATGAATCCTCCCTTGCGTTCTGATAACAACCAGCAAATTCTTTGGCAAGCTCTACTTGATGGAGTGATCGATATGATAGCCACAGATCATGCCCCCCACACCTTAGAAGAAAAAGCTCAACCCTATCCCAAAAGCCCTTCTGGTATGCCCGGAGTAGAAACCTCCCTAGCGCTAATGTTAACCCAAGCAAATTTGGGTAGATGCACCATCAATCAGGTTGCTCGCTGGATGTCGACCAATGTAGCTAAAGGCTATTCTATTGAAAATAAGGGACTGATCGCTCCAGGCTATGACGCCGATCTAATTTTAGTAGATCTTAAGCATTATCACCCTGTATTACGAGAAGAACTAAAAACAAAATGCGGTTGGTCTCCCTTTGAGGGCCGGAACTTAACCGGCTGGACTGTTTATACCATTGTTGGGGGGAATTTGGTATATGAAAAAGGTAAACTTCATGAGCAAGTCAGGGGCAAGGCTCTAAAATTTAGCTAGATTTTATTTTATTTTTTGCCCAATGTCAATAGTTTCTATTTTCTTACCCAATCCCTCTAGGGAAGATTCGATATCTTGAGTATTTCCTACCACAAGAGTTACCATTTGCTCAGGGCGCAAGTACTCTTGGGCTACTCTTTGTAAATCAGCAGCAGTGACATTCTTGACAGCATCCTGGTAACGGAAAATAAAATCACTGGGATAATGGAAATACTCATAGGTCATCAATCTGTTCAAGCTGGCAGATGGATTGCTGAAATTAAAAACAAAAGAATTGAGGATCGAATCCTTGGCCAGAGCCAGCTCATCAGGATTGACCTGACTTGAACGAATTTGATCTATTTCAGAATCAATAGCCTTGATGAAAGCCGCAGTTTCCTGGGAGCGAGTCTGTCCGCCCGCAATAAATAGTCCAGGAAAATTATAATTAGCCCTCCAAACGCCATAGACCGAGTAGGCTAAACCCTTTCTTGAGCGTACGTTGTTGAACAATCTTCCACCAAAACCATTGAGAACTCCATTTAGTACGGCTAGACTGGGGTAATCTGGGCTGTCAATCCTACCACCTAGCTGGCCTAGTAATACATTGCTCTGGTTAAGCTGAGGCTGATTAATAGTATATATTCCACCAGTTTTAGCTTGGCTTTCTATATTGACCTTGGCAGAAGAGGTGATGTTTGATTTCTGATTCTTACGGGGGGGCCAATTTTCCAAAGATTGCTTGATAAGTTCCTTGACCTTAGCACTATTAAAATCCCCTACTATCCCTAAAATGATGCTCTGGGGTTCCAATTGGGTATAGAAATCCTTGGGATCATTAGCAGAGATCTTCTCCAGTGTTTCATATTCTATAGTACGAGCATAGGGGCTAGTCGAACTATAGATTAATTTTTTAAATTCGCGCCCGGTAATATCTCCGGGATTGTCATTACGCCTGGCAATTCTCCCTTTCAGTTGAGTTTTGAGTAACTCGAATTGATCTTGATCAAATCTTGGTTCGCGCATAACTTCAACAAAAAGCTTAAAGACATCCTCAAAATCCTGAGTGAGTGAATGAAAGCTTACATTGCCAGAATCAATACCTATAGAACTTTCTATAGAAGCGGCACGGTTCTCCAAAATCTCGTTGAGTTGGTTTGGTGGATGTTGTTTAGTTCCACCACTGCGCAGCAAAGATCCAGTTATTTCAGCCAATCCAGTTTTCTCGGCGGGTTCTAACAGTGAAGAAATCCCCAAAATTGCACTACCTTTAATACTAGGTAGACGATGATCCTCCATTAAGTAAACAGTGATTCCATTAGAGAGGACGTAGCGCTCAAAAGGGGGAATGCGAACCTCGGACAGAGGTGGAAATGTCAGCTTATCATAGGCTTGAGGGGTTTGGGCAATAGCGGGAGAGCTCAAGACTAAGCTGGTTAGCAATAACAGTAAAGCCAGCCAAGTCCAGTTTTTTATTTTCATCAATCTCATTGGTTTGCCTGGGTTAATATCCGTCCAATAGTGCGATTTTCGACAGTAAAGGTCTTCCTAGCTACTCTCTCAATATCGGCAGGGGTTACCTTCTCAATGGATTCCAATTGCTTGAATAAATTACGCCAAGAGCCTGTTTTGGCTTGATATTGGGCTAGATCCTTGGCCATGCCCAGATTGGATTCCAAAGTGTTAAAAATATCAACAATCAGAATATTCTTGGCCCTATCTAGCTCCTGCTTGGAGACTGGCTCATTTTTGAGTCTCTCTAGTTCGTTTTCAAGTGCCTTGGATACCTTCTCTAAAGAGGAACCAGGAGTACTCAGAGCGTAAAAGATCATTAAATTGGGATACCTATCCCCTGGAAAACCACTGCCTCCCTCTGCCACTATGGCCAATTGTTTATCTTCTATCAAGGATTTATAAAGCCTAGAAGTACGTCCTTGACTCAATAGAGTACTGATTACATCATAGATAGCATTGTCAGGATCAGATAGAGCCGGCACATGATAGCCCTCTAAATACCAGGGTTGAGATTTTAGAGTTAAATTTACTTCTTTGGTCTGTGTCTGTTTTGGCTCGATTACTTTAACAGGTGGAGGAGGGGATTGGGATTTATAGCCACCAAAATATTCTTGAGCCATTTTCTTGACCTGCAAAGGATCGACATCTCCTACTATTGCCACTGTTAAATTACTGGGGGTATAATAGCGTTTGAAGAATTCACTGACATTGTCAGGGCTAACTACCTTGAGATCTTTGGTGTAGCCTATGACCGGCCTTTTATAAGGATGAATAGTAAAAGAGCTCTCCAAAAAGGCCTCTAGTAATTGTCCGATAGGTGAGTTTTCGGTTCTCATGCGCCTTTCTTCGAGAATAACCTCTTTCTCTTTAAAAAATTCTCTAAAGACAGGATCCCTGAAGCGGTCTGATTCCAAGGCCATCCAAAGTTCTAGCTTATTAGAAGGGAAACTGTAATGGTAGATCGTTGCATCAGCAGTAGTTTGAGCATTGAGATCCTCTCCGCCCGATTTTTCTACTATCTGACCGAATTGGTTTACCTTGACATATTTTTGGGCTGCTTGTTGTACTTGCTTGAATTCCTGTTGTAATCTGGATACTTCAGCGCTGTTGTTGACTTTTTGATTTTCTTTAATCTGCTCAAATATTCCATTGAGTTTTTGCAATAGGGCAGATTCGGCCGCATAGTCGCTAGTGCCGATGGTCTCGGTACCCTTGAAGGCTAAATGTTCTAGAAAGTGAGCTACCCCAGTTTGTCCGTCCGGTTCATCTACCCCGCCTACATTGGCATAGGTTACAAAAGAAACCACCGGAGCCTGATGATTTTCCAGAATGACGAACTTCATCCCATTGGCTAGCTGAAACTCACTGACTTTCTGGCTTATTGTTTTTAGGTAAGGCTTCAAATAAGATGCGGATGTATCAGCCATGACCACTGTTGGAGATACCACCAGCAACAACAGTATACAGATTAATAAAGCCAGTCTTTGTTTTAATTTATTCTCAAGGGGTATTTTGGTCATCTGAGCTGGAATCATCTAATAGTTCTTTCTTGGATACTTTCAACTGTTTCCAAAGTTGTTTGATTTCTTTATAGGTTTCATCTCCTGAGATTTTACCATTGGTTTCAAGAGCGCAAAGATAGGATACTTTTTGGGCAAATTCCTGCAGATTGGCATTAAAAGCTAAGCGCTGCGGAGTGAAATCACCGTTGAATTTTCCAATGGGATAGAGGAATTCCCTTTTGATTTGTTCTGAATCTTGTGTCATTTTCTTAGTATTTAACCTTTCCTTTGCCTATATTAAATCTATATTCAATGGAACTATTGTATAGGTTCTAACTATAACTATTTTACATATTCTAATTAGACTAGTCGAGTATCTCCCAAATCAAGAGGAACATCTTGCCAGCGACCAGGTCCAATCGCTCTTACTGCTTCTTTTAAATCTACTGCCCCACTATAGATTGCCTTGCCTATAATTATTCCCTCTACGCCCAAAGATTCCAGCGAAAGCAAACTGAGAAGATCTCCAAGACAACTTACTCCACCAGAGGCAATCACAGGTATTTCAATCTGACTGGAAAGTTCTTTCAAGGCGTTTATGTTTGGTCCCTGCATTGTACCATCTCTGGCAATGTCAGTATATATAATCGCAGAAACCCCCAAAGCAGACATTTTTTTTGCCAGATCTACAGCAGAAATCTCGGTGTTTTTGAGCCATCCTCTCGTGGAAACCTTACCGTTTCTAGCATCTATACCCACTACTATCCGCTCAGGATGACCTTGAGCAAGCTCTTGGACCAATTGGGGGTTTTCCACTGCAACAGTCCCCAAAATCACTCGAGCAACTCCTATTTTTATCAATTGTTCAACAGACTGGGCTGTGCGAATGCCTCCACCTACTTGTACTGGAATTGTCACCTTTTTGAGGATAGATTCAATAGCACCGAGATTGACGATTTTGCCTGCTTTGGCTCCGTCTAGATCCACTATATGCAGTCGAGTAGCGCCATCTTGTTCAAACCTGAGAGCCATTTGGGCCGGATTATCTGAAAATATCTCAGCTTGTTGATAGTCTCCTTGATATAGACGCACACAGTTTCCGCCGAGAAGATCTATTGCCGGGATGATGTCCATAAAGATATTAAAATAAAAAACAAAATCAAATACGTACTAGTATTCTATCATAGTATCTAGTGATAGGGAATGTTATAATTTAATTTGAGGCTAATCTAACCAAGGTGTTATGACAGAAGATTTAGGCAAACGTAAATTATTATCGATAGCTTGTCATGCTGCTATTTTTCTCAGTGCAACAGTTATCAGCTTTTTGATTCCTTTAATTATCCTCTTTATTTCGAATGATTTGGTGGTTCAAGATAACGCCAAAGAAGCTCTCAACTTTCACTTCAACGTTTGGTTTTATGGAATAATCATAGGTATTTTGACTTGGGTTCTAGTCGGTTTCTTGCTCTGGCCATTTCTGTTTTTACTTACCACGATTGCTCCAATTTTAGCGATCATCCAAGTATTGAGTGATCCTAATAAGAGTTTTCGCTATCCTTTCATTTTCAGATTGATCTAGTAGAACTTGAAACCCCCTAGAACAGGGGGTTAATTTTAACTTATAGTAGCCTCTACATCCACTATTTCCTCTTGAGGTGAATTGATATTTTTATCCCTACGTGCATTACGGTACTCCACCAATAAACGAGTCAGTTCTGTAGCCAAAAGGGCTAAAATCGCGCCGTCGTCAATCCAACCAATGATTGGTAAAAAGTCAGGAGAAATATCAAAAGGGCTAACAAGATAAAGCATTGTTCCAGCAATAATCAACCATCGATACTTGGGATTGCTGACTTTACTGCTATACCATTTGTAAAACGCATCAACTATAACTTTCATTGTTGTCCTGTATATCCTAGGTTGTAATGCTCCAATCATAAGAGGTAACCTAGGAAGCTTTAAAGTGGGAATTTCCTCTCTACTAGGTAGAGTTATCAGCCCAAATCACAGTCTATACAAAAAAAATAAAAGAACTGTAAATTTCAGCCAAAGTTTGAGATACTTAAGTTATATAAACTTAACCGGTCTTAACAAATGCGTTATACACAAGAAGAAGGCGGTCGTCTAAATAACTTTGCCGTAGAACCTGAAGTCTACAGCGCTGAGCCACCTACCAAAACAGAACAAAAAAACTATATTATTTTAGGTTCTCTGGGTGGACTTTTAATTGTTGCGGTGGTAGCGATTGCATTCTATACTTCTCAGTTGGCTCACTAGATTTCTGCAAAATAACCAATAGCAAAGGGTCCCTTTCTTGGAGGAACCCTTTAACTTGTTTAGGTAGAGAGTTATACCCAGTTTTTGGCAACTATCTCAGCTAAATCCACAACACGTTGAGAATAGCCCCATTCATTATCGTACCAGGCTATAATTTTTACCATATCCCCATCCATAACCAAGGTCAGATCGGAATCTATAATAGAAGAAGCTGATGTACCACGATGATCTGAAGAGACCAAAGGCAGATCAGTATAATCTAAAATACCTTTTAGATAGGTTTCGGAAGCATTTTTTAGCACTTCATTTACCTGCTCGGCGATAGTTCTCTTTTCTACCTGAACAACCAAATCAACCACAGAAACATTGGGTGTCGGAACCCTCAGAGCAATACCATTCAACTTACCTTTCATCTCAGGTATAACCAAGGCAACTGCTTTAGCCGCTCCGGTAGAAGTAGGTACAATATTGACAGCAGCAGCCCTAGCCCGGCGCAGATCTCTGTGGCTTGCATCTAGTATTCTTTGGTCTCCGGTATAACTGTGAGTGGTGGTCATGGTACCTTTGATGATACCAAAATTATCATTGATGACCTTGACAATCGGAGCCAAACAATTGGTTGTGCAGCTAGCGTTGCTCAATATTACATATTCATCATGTTTATAAAGGTGATCATTAACACCTACAACATAAGTCCCTACCTCACTACCTTTGCCAGGAGAGGTAATTAGCACTTTTTTGGCGCCAGCTTTGATGTGCTTGGAAGCACCTTCAAAATCAATAAATACTCCAGTTGCCTCAATCACCAAATCCACTCCCCAAGCTGCCCAAGGCAAATTGAGCGGATTGCGGTCAGAGAAACATTTGATAGTTTTTCCATTGACAGTGATTGTATCCTGACCGGGCACAATGTCAGCATCCAACTTGCCCAGCATTGAATCATATTTGAGCAGGTGGGCATTGGTTTTAGGATCTGAAGTATCGTTAATACCAACTAGCTCAATTCCTGACTGCTCGCGCCCTAACCAGCATCTTAAAAAGTTCCGTCCAATACGCCCAAATCCGTTTATAGCTACTCTAATGGTCACTGCTATTGTCCTATAGATTAAAAAAATATTAATAGAGCCAATCATACCTCAAAGGTTGAACCGATAGATAGCAGTATTTTAAAAATTCTTATTTTACGTTAAGAAACTAATTTTGTTTTTTCGGGGTCTTCTGTGACTGGGATGTCATTGTGCCATACAATTTAATTACTCAATGTTAAAACCATTTACATAGTTCTTTGAGGTCTGTTCTGTGGTTTCTGGAAAGGTTAATGGTGTGTCAGGAGATTTGGTAGTGAAAACTGTTGATTTTAGTGGTAGTCCCTTTCACTTTATTGGTATTGGGGGCATAGGAATGTCTGCCTTGGCTTATATTTTGGCTAAGCGGCATTTGCCAGTCTCTGGTTCTGATCTCCATCCTAGTAAGATAACAGAGCGTCTCCAATCAGTAGGTGCCCATGTCTTTAATGAGCAGGGACCCAAAAATCTGGATTTTTTCAGCGTCAATCCTAAATACAATAATAAACAAGGATCCAGACCCCTCAAGCAAACTCCCCAGATAATATGTTCTACAGCGATTTCAGATAAGAATATTGAGTATCAAGCAGCTCAGGATTTGGGCTATCCAATTTTTCATCGTTCTGATATACTCGCTGCGTTAATCAAGGAACAACAGAGTATTGCTGTAGCTGGCACACATGGAAAGACTACCACCAGCAGCCTGATTGGCTATGTACTTGTACAGGCCCGATTAGATCCAACCATCATTGTTGGTGGCGAGGTGGATGCCTGGCAGGGGAATGCCCGCTTAGGAAAAGGCAAATGGTTGGTAGCCGAGGCCGACGAATCGGATGGATCTCTATCCAAATATTCGCCAAGCATTGGAGTGATTACCAATATAGAACTAGATCATCCGGATCATTACCAAGATCTAGATCAAGTTATTGATATATTTCAGGTTTTTGCCAAACAATGTCGTATCTTGGTAGTCTGTCTGGATTGTCCATCCATTAGGCAATACTTCCAGCCAACAATCTCCTATGGACTCAATCCCGAAACTAAGGCTGACTACAGTGCAACTGAGATAGTTTATGGACCAGAAGGAAGCACTTGTCAAGTATGGGAAAAAGGTGAAAAACTTGGTTCATTAAAGCTTTCGATTCCTGGTGAACACAATGTCAGCAACGCTTTGGCTGCTGTAGCAGTTCTAAGAAAAATGAATCTAGATTTTCCAGTAATCGCTCAGGCTATGGCCAGCTTTACTGGAGCCAAAAGAAGATTTGAGCTAAAAGGTACAGTTAGCGGAATCAATTTTATAGATGACTATGCCCATCATCCCAGTGAAATCAAGGCAACCCTTTCTGCAGCTCGTTCCAAGCTGGCTCTAATGAAGGACAAGCGCATTGTCACAGTCTTTCAGCCACATCGATACACTCGCACGGCTAAATTTATTGATGAATACGCTGTTTCCTTCGGCGATAGTGATTTGGTGGTTCTGACAGATATCTACTCAGCAGGAGAACCAAACATCGACAAGATGGACGGTCAAAAACTCGTCAACTGTGTCAGCAGACATCATCCATCTGTGTATTACCATCCGGATTTGGCTTCACTTGCCCAATTCTTACAGACTATTTTGCGTCCGGGAGATTGGGTGCTGTTTTTGGGAGCGGGTAATCTCAATCAAGTGATTCCACAGTTAATCAATACCTATACAATATAGTTTTTCTAGAGCGCCTCATGAGCTATTCTCTAAACATTCCTTCTTCTTTGGCTGTGATCCGACCCAATGTTAGTCTAGGTGAGCTGACTTCTTATAGAATAGGCGGAATGGCTCAGTGGTATGCTTCCATTAAAACCCTCTCAGAGCTAGAAGCAGTATTTGCATGGTATTCCAGAGAATCATTGCCTTTAACTTTTTTGGGTGCAGGCTCTAATTTACTTATCAGCGATCAGGGTCTGCCAGGCTTGGTGCTCAGTACTCGCTATTTGCGCTATTACAAAATAGATAAAGCTCAAGGAAGGATTACTGCAGCAGCAGGAGAACCAATTGCTCGCATTGCCTGGATAACGGCCAGATTGGGCTGGAGTGGTTTGGAGTGGGCTGTTGGAATTCCCGGAACAATAGGTGGCTCTGTGGTAATGAATGCCGGGGCACATGGTAAATCTATTGCTGATGTTCTCTCTTGTGCAAACGTTGCTTCCTATTCTGGCAATTTATCAACTTTGACATCAGGAGATTTTCAATTTAGCTATCGAAATTCTCTGCTGCAAAAACAACCACGCCTATTGGTAGAGGCAACTTTCCAGCTAGAGCCCGGCCATGACAAAGAGTTAATTAAAAGCAGAACCAGCCAAAATCTTCACAAACGCAGAGATTCACAGCCCTATGATAGGCCAAGTTGTGGAAGTGTATTTCGCAACCCATATCCTCAAGCTGCAGGCCAATTGATTGAACAATTAGGACTCAAGGGATATCAAATCGGCCAAGCACAAGTTTCTCCCAGGCATGCCAACTTCATTGTCAATCAAGGACAAGCTAAAGCCGCTGATGTTTTTCGACTGATTCATCATGTTCGCCAGCAGGTAGAGAAAAAATGGTCTATTTTGCTCGAACCGGAGGTTAAGATGTTGGGTGAGTTTCCTTCGCTTTAGAGGTATTGACATGGCCCGAGTGAGATATTTATTAGCTCTGATTATAATTGTTCTGTATTCTGTATTAATTACAGCACCTGTCCTGGCGGAGAATAGCAGAGTGAATTTTAGTTATGCTCAGTTGGCCAAAAAAGATTTTAGTAATCAGGATTTGCAATCTGGAGTGTTCGCTGGGGCTGACATGAGAGAATCTAACTTGAATAGTTCCAATCTGAGCAATGGTATTTTGACTGAGGCGGTTTTATTCAAAGCCAATCTGCGAAATGCCGATCTCTCTGGTGCCTTATTAGATCGAGCAAGCTTGGATTTTGCAGATCTTAGCAATGCTATCTTAGTAGATGTGATTGCAACCCGTAGCCGATTCTATAATGCCCTGATTACGGGAGCTGACTTTACTGGTGCTATAATCGACCGCTATCAAGTTAATTTGATGTGTGAGAAAG
>CAIPYC010000170.1 GCA_903869185.1 uncultured cyanobacterium
GATCAGTTAAAAAACATCTCTCAAATAGAGCATTCTAGGCACCGCAGCCCTGTTAATGTCTGTGTAAATCTCATCTGTGGATTAATCGCCTACTGCCATCAGCCCAAAAAACCTTCTCTTAACTTGTAACTGTACTGTCTTTTTTCTCCTTCTTATCCCGAATTGACGTTATTTAATATGTTAGAGTATCAACCAAACAAATCAAAAATTAAAAATCCTTACATAAAAATTATGTCGAAATTTCTCAAATTCGCTGCGACTGCTTCAGTAAGTATTTGCTTAAGTTCCTCTGCCTATGCCAGCCAGATTTTTGATCCTATCAAGAATCAACAAGGTTTTTCTGTAAACTGTGTTAATACGGGAGTTAGCGGAGCCTGCACCAAATATAGCCAATTGATCAGCAACGCTACCGGAAATACGTTTGTTCCAGTAGGCTATAACGTCAATTTTGGCTATTACGACAAAAATGGCGCAGATGGTTTGCCAGCATCTTATCATTATTTGACAGATGGTTACCCTAACGGTAGTCGCCCCATACAAAGTACCGGAGCCAATACCGTTAGGCTTTGGACCGGGCAATGGGCTGGCAATCCCACACAGTCTGTAGGCAATGCTTTTCCAACTCCTGGATATGATAGCCAGACTGCTGGCTATGCTCGATTGATTCAAGCATCTTTGCAAGGGGGAGTGGTTCCCATCTTGTCAATAGCCGAGACCAATAGTTCAATGTATAACCCATCGGACCCCACTGGCTTGAGTTATCCGACTATCACCTCTTCTACGGGAACTTGGTCGGTTCCCAATGCCACGCCAGTTGTGATCAACGGCAATTACGGTGGCACTATCGGATTAAGTACATCTGTCGGCAAATGGATTACGCCACAAATGCTAAACCTCTTGAATAATAATCCTGATCTCATTGTCAATATCACCAACGAATGGGGACAGCCTATGAGCACAGTGAACCCCAATGATGTTGTTTATAATAAACCGGCCGAAACATATTGGGCGAATAGCTATAAGTATGCTATTAATGTATTGCGCGCAGCAGGCATCAACAACCTGTTTAACATTGATGCTACCGGAGGTGGTACGTATGCCGATGGAATCATTCAAGACGGAGTCAGCATAGAAAACTCAGATCCTTTGCGTAAAGTAGTATTTAGCGCACATGCCTATGGTATTTATAATGACAGTAAAGATTGTAATCTCCCTGGATTTACAAAATGTTCTACTATAACTCCCAATGAATATCAATATGATCTTGCAACAGAATTAAATGCTTTAGCCGATGCTGGGGTCCCAGTAACTATAGGTGAATTTGGCAATAGTTATTTTAATGGCAATAATTTCAATTATCAAAATTTGGTCACTCAAGCTAACCAAAATAAACTAGGGTGGGGATATTGGCTTTACAGTAATCCAGGAGACGCAATCTACGAACAGCCGTACCTTGACGGTGTACTGCGAAAGCTAAGTGCCAATCCAAATTATCAATTACAACCAGTGTCGGGGGCTAATGTACCTTTTGAATTTTCACCTATTCAAGGTTTTATATTGGGTCTACCTTCTTTCTTGGGTTTGAGGTATCTTAAAAAGAAAAACAAGAGATAAATAAACTAAAGATAGATAAAACAAGGATTACATGACAAGGTTCCTAGAAATTCTCCCAGATTCTGTAAGCTTGATTGAACGGGCAAAAACATTAATTTTAGGACAAATTAGTACTGTTCTTCAGACCAGCGATTATTTTACGATTGTTCTAGCAGGAGGCAATACGCCCAAGCCTCTCTATGATTGCCTGGCCAAGGAGGATTTGCCTTGGCAGAGGATTCATGTTTTTTGGGGAGATGAGCGTTATGTCCCCAAAGATCACCCAGATAGTAATCAATGCATGGCTAGATCTACTTGGTTGGGTCATGTTCAGATTCCCTCTGACAATATTCATCCCATCTCTACTGATTCTGGTGATCCTACTGTTGATGCTCAAAAATATCAAGAGCATCTAAGGGATTTTTTCCAACAGGATTGGCCCAGCTTTGATCTTGTCCTTTTGGGTATGGGGGATGATGGGCATACTGCTTCTTTGTTTCCTCGTACCCAGGCTTTAAAAATCACCGATCGTTTAGTGACTCTCGGAAATAAAGGCACAGATCCCCGGATCACCCTAACTTTACCTTTAATCAACTTATCTAACCGGGTGATCTTCTTGGTGACAGGAGAAAATAAAAGACCGGCCCTGGCACATATTTTTGCTGACCAGTGCGACCAGAGCGATTATCCTTCTCGATCAATAGAGCCTAGAGGAGATCTTTGGTGGTTACTGGATGAATCTGCCGGAGCAGAGTTAAAAAAATGAAAAATTAACTGTTTTTAACTGCTTGAAGATAGTAATCGATAGTATCAGATGAAGTACCGGTGAACTTAATCTGACCCTTATCGAGCCAGATGGCTCTTTCGCAAGATTTTTCGATAAAAGAAAGATCATGGGAAACCAATAAAATGGTCACATCTTCACCCCAAAGCTGTTCCATGCGAACACGACATTTGTTTTTAAATCTTTCGTCACCAACAGAGAGAACCTCGTCTAGAATTAAGATATCCGATTGAATGTCGGTGGCAATTGAAAAACCAAGTCTAGCCATCATC
>CAIPYC010000171.1 GCA_903869185.1 uncultured cyanobacterium
AAGCTTACTGACCAGAAAAGAGGATTGCCCGATGATCTCCCTTCACTTCCTCTGGAGCTATCCTACTGGATTGCAGGTAACCTCCAAGGAGCCCCGGCTGAGCAGCAATATCTGCTAGATACCCAGGATACGGCGACAAGACTGCGCAGAGAGTCAGAAATACTCACCTCAACTCGCAATTACTACGCGGCAAGTACAGCACTTAAAGAGGCTCTCAAGAATAGCTAGTTTTTAGAGAGCCATTTTTGAGCATTCAATCTTTGTAAGATATAGAGCACTAGTATATCCAATGTAGTTTTGCGCTCATCGATCATAAAAGATTCCAATGTGCTGGCTTGTCCTCCTCCACTGCTGTAGGAAAAGCATTTTTTCCCGTTGAGATTTTCATCTAGAAAGTAAATGTTAAATTGATGTCCGTTGTTAAATTGACCAATCAATTGAGAACAAGAATCATTCAGTGGGTTCTTGCTCAGCATGATTGGCTGTTTCTCAAAAGAAAGCTTGGCTTGAGTGATTCCTTCTTTTTCTAGTGCTTTGGCGAGCTGGGGCAGAAGATGTTCTTGAGCAAATTGGGCTAGAGGTTTATCTTCTATAGCTGGGGCTTTGGCCTTGGTTGCAACTGGTTCTTTAGTTTCTTCGGTCATCGTTTTCCTAGATTGAGATAATACAGAATATTCTAGAGTAAAAAATTCTCTGGTGAATATTTAATATGGTTTTTGGGCAATCACAGTACGGTGACGCGGACTATTGGAGATGATTGTCGGCTCAGCAAAACCCGCTTTGGTGACAGTAGCGCCAAAATCAAGCGTAAAATACTCATCCAGATGAGGCTCTGTACTTTTGAGAAGAGTCAGGATATAGGCCGGCATCTCTCTATAAATTGTAGATTGCGGATTCATATCCATCATGGCAAAGTAACCACCAGGTTTGAGTAACCGGTAGGATTCTTGCAGAATCTCTAAAGTAGGTTTTTGGGGCAATTCATGAAAAAGCAAAAAGGCCGATACTAAATCAAAAGATTTTTCTTTTAGTCCAGTGGATTCGGCTAGGGCATGTATCCATCGAATTTCAAGCTTTTTTTCCTCAGCGCGGTGTTGGGCTACTGAGAGGTAATAGGGAGAAAGATCCAAGCCGGTTAGCTGGGCTCTGGGATATATCCCGTGGAGTGCCATGGTACTCATTCCCACACTACAGCCTATATCCAAGATACTTTGGGGTTCATCCTTGATGTATTTAACCAAATTCTCATGATAGCTTTGCCTTAGTTGAGCATCGCCATCTACTTGAGGATTCTCTCCGCCGCTCCAGATCGTAGAATGAACTGTAAGCGCGGCTGTTTCCACTTCCCAGGCAGGCTCCCAATCCAAATTCCCCTCGGGATAAGCATGAAAAGGGAGGGTATAGTAATCTGGATAGGTTAAGCTGCGATCTCGGATTGATTCGATGATCTCGTTCCAATCGAGAGCCCTTAACTGCTCTACATTGCCTCTCCAATCGATCCCTATTTTACCAGCACGCTTTATCATCATTTCTCTTGCCTGCTTTCTGGCCAGCTGGGCTATAGGCTTGATATCCAGTACCCTACTAACGAGAACAGATGCTAAATTAAATTGATTATTGTTATTTGTCATGGGTTTGTCGGCTCTAAAACGAGATCTTCTAAAGTCTCTTTAATATCAATATCACTAGGCTTATGCTCAAAAATCATTTTATCTTGGTTACAGTCTATCCAGATGACATCTCCCGATGTGAAAGTATTTTCTAGGATCTTCGTGGCAATAGGGTTTTCCAATTCTCTCTGTATTGCCCTTTTGAGCGGCCTGACTCCATAAACTGGATCATAACCAATAGTTACAATCCTATCGAGAGCTGCTTCGGAAATCTCCAGGCTCAGCTTCTGTTGACTCAGTAAATTAGACAATCTACGCAGTTGAATCAAGACAATTTGACGTAGCTCATCTGTTCTAAGGGTTTGGAAGATAATCAGCTCATCAATCCTGTTGAGAAATTCAGGTCTAAAATGAGCTTTGAGCGCTTCTAGAACCTTTGCATTTCTTGCTTGGCTATCAGCTATGTTAAGTATGAATTCACTGCCAATATTGCTGGTCATCACGATAATTGTATTGCGGAAATCTACTACCCTTCCCTGCGAATCGGTGATCCTCCCATCATCTAATACTTGTAAGAGAATATTAAAGACATCAGGATGTGCTTTCTCTACTTCATCGAGTAAGACTACAGAGTAGGGACGCCGCCGGATTGCTTCAGAAAGCTGACCGCCTTCTTCGTAGCCAACATAGCCTGGCGGAGCTCCAACTAGGCGTGAAACTGCATGTTTTTCCATATATTCAGACATATCGATGCGCACCATCGCCTCTTCTGAATCAAAGAGCAATTGAGCCAATGCCCTAGCTAGCTCGGTCTTTCCTACCCCAGTTGGTCCCATGAATAAGAAAGAGCCGATTGGTCTGCTCGGATCTTTCATGCCGGCCCTAGCCCTTCTTATAGCAGCAGAAACTGCAACTATCGCTTCTTCCTGACCAATCACCTGCTTGCTTAGGTGTCCCTCGAGTTGTAATAATTTTTGTCGTTCTGACTCCAGTAAACGGTTGATGGGAATGCCAGTCCAACGGGCCACTATTTCAGCAATATCGGCTTCTGTTACCTGCTCACGCAAGAGCGTAGATCCCATGGCTTGAATCTTGGTCAATTCGGCTTCTTTTTCGATGATCGACTGTTCTAAAACCTCTAACTTGCCATATTTAAGCTGAGCGGCCTTGTTGAGATCATATGCTCTTTCAGCCTGTTCAATCTGTAAACGAATCTGTTCTTCTTCTTCTTTTAGGGAATTGATTTCCTCAAGCATCTGCTTTTCTGCCTGCCATTGGGAAGAAAGCGATTTCTGTTTGATCTCCAATTCTTCAATTTCCTGTCTGATGCGCTCTAGCCTTTCTTTAGATGGTTTATCGACAATCAATCTTTTTTCTTCTCCCAAAATTGAGAGCTCTTCCATCTGCAGCTGCATCAAGCGTCTATCTATGGTTTCTAGCTCTGTGGGTTTAGAGGTGATTTCCATTTTCAATTGAGCCGCTGCTTCATCAATGAGATCAATTGCTTTATCTGGTAGGAAACGTTCAGTAATATAACGATCTGATAATGTGGTGGCGGCTACAAGAGCTGAATCAGTTATCTTGACTCCATGATGTACCTCATAACGTTCTTTGAGTCCACGCAAAATAGAAATGGTATCTTCTACTGAAGGCTGCTTGACATAGACTTGCTGGAAACGACGCTCCAATGCCGGATCTTTTTCTATGTTTTTGCGATATTCATCCAAAGTGGTAGCGCCAATGCAGCGTAGCTCCCCTCTGGCAAGCATAGGTTTGAGTAAATTTCCGGCATCCATGGCCCCATCGCGCGAACCAGTACCTACTACTGTATGCAGCTCGTCAATAAAGAGAACGATCTGTCCTTCTGAATGAGTGACCTCTCTCATCACTGAGCGTAGGCGTTCTTCAAATTCACCACGGTATTTAGCCCCGGCGATCAAGCTGCCCATATCCAGGGCAATCAACTGACGATTCTTGAGCGATTCGGGTACATCTCCCTTGACGATCCTTTGGGCGAGACCTTCAGCAATGGCTGTTTTACCTACTCCCGGTTCACCAATAAGGACTGGGTTGTTTTTGGAGCGGCGCGAGAGTACCTGAATCACTCTGCGGATTTCTTCATCTCTGCCGATGACTGGATCGAGCTTGCCTTCTCTGGCACTTTCGGTAAGATCTTTGCCATATTTGCTGAGAGATTCGTAGCGCTCCTCTTGATTGGGTTCGGTTACCTTCTGGCTGCCGCGAATAGATCTGATGTAGGCTTCAATATCTTGAGGATCTAAATTGAAAGTTCTCAAGCACCTCCTACCGAGCCTTTCATCCTGGGCAAAACCCAACCAGATATGTTCGACTGAAATATATTTGTCCTGCCAGCTCACTCTTGAAGATTCTGCGCGATCTAGCATGACGTCCAAGCCTTTACCCAGATAAAGCTGCTCTACAGAATTAGTGCGCAGCTGACGATTGATAAAGCCCTCGATTTGTTGTTGCAGGCGTAGCTCATCTATATTGGCAATGGATAATATCCTCTGGGTTAACCCTTGCTGTTCCAGTAGAGCCAAGGCTACATGTTCTACCTCTAGGGTTTGATTTTTAAAACGCTTGGCTACTTCTTGAGATTTAACAATTGCATCCCATGCTTGTTCTGTAAATTTACTAGCGTCGGTTGGCTGCATTCTGGCACTTTAACTTTATTACTCTCTAGAGTCTATTGTAGCCTTATGAGTATGGAATATTTTTTGGGTATAGACTTTGGCACTTCGGGTGTTAGAGCAGTCATTATAGATTCTCAAAGGCAGATTCAACAGCAAAGCCGAGTTAATTACGCTATTGAGAATATAACAAGCTGGCAAATTGCTCTAGCAGAAATCTTAAAGAGTATAGAGCCAAAATATAAAAAACAGCTTCGTTCGATCTTGATCGATGGAACTTCATCTACCGTTGTGATTTGCGATAGCTCGGGCAATCCCTTAGATGAGCCTATTCTATACAATGATGCTCGAGGTGCTGGCTATATTTCCTATTTAGATGACATTGTAGCCCAGTCTCATCTGGTCAAAAACGCTTGCTCGAGTTTGGTTAAATTATTGTGGTGGTCAGATCAGCCGATTTTTACCAAGACAGCTCATTTTTTACATCAGGCAGATTGGTTGAGCTTTCTACTACATGGACAATTAGGGCTCAGTGACTATAACAATGCTCTCAAACTGGGCTACGATCCAGAGCAAATGATTTATCCAGATTGGCTCACCAGTCTTCCGGTTGCCCATCTTTTACCGAAGATACTCACCCCTGGAACTCCCATAGCAAAAATCCGCACAGAGATATCCGATAAGTACAAAATTGATGGAAATTGTCAAATTGTCGCTGGAACTACAGATAGCATTGCAGCTTTTATCTCCAGTGATGCCAATTCTTTAGGTGATAGTGTAACTTCTTTAGGATCAACTTTGGTCATTAAAATGCTTGCCAGAGAAAATATCAACAACAGTCACTATGGTATCTATAGTCATCGTTTGGGGAATCATTGGCTCACCGGGGGAGCTTCCAACAGTGGCGGAGCTGTTTTAAAAGAATTTTTTTCTACAGATCAGCTATATAATCTATCTCGCTCAATAGATCCACTGCGATCTAGCGGGCTTGATTATTATCCACTATTGAGACCGGGAGAGCGCTTTCCCTTCAACGATCCTAATTTTGCACCCCGACTTGAGCCAAGACCAAAAGATGATCAATTGTTTTTACAGGGACTATTGGAAGGGATTGCTCGGATTGAGTCCAGGGGTTACGAACTATTGAGATCTTTGGGCGCTGGTTCTCTCACTAGGGTTTATAGCGTAGGAGGTGGAGCAAAAAATGAGTCATGGCGACAGATGAGAGAGCATATTCTAGGTGTTCGCGTATTGAACAGTTCGCAAACCGAGGCAGCCTATGGAGCAGCAAAACTGGCTATGGGGCCCTTTTAAAATTCAACTTCTCTAGTTAGAATATGATTTTCACCAATTGGAAAAATGGGTATTGAACAGAGTGAGTATCGGCACAGAAGAAGCAAGTTAATGGAGAAAATTGGACAAGGAACGGCCATTTTTCGCAGCGCTCCAATTGCCACCATGCACAATGACGTTGAATATATTTACCGCCAGGACAGCGATTTTTATTATCTAACCGGCTTCAATGAACCAGATTCTATTGCCGTTCTTGCTCCTCATCATAGCGAACATCAATATATTCTCTTTGTCCAACCCAAAGATCCTCTCAAAGAAACCTGGACCGGTTTTTTCTGGGGCATAGAGGGAGCTCAAGAGTCCTTTGGCGCAGATGCTGTATATTCTATTGCAGATTTTTCGAAAGAAATAGTACAATATCTCACTAAATCCGAGCGTATTTACTATCATCTAGGTAGAGATCACTCTTTTAACAACCAGATATTGAGTATTTGGCAATCAGTACTTGGTGGCAATGCTCGCAGAGGTTTTGGTCCAGTGGCATTAGAAGATACCAATCATTTGCTTCATCCTTTGCGTCAGCAAAAAACTGTAGCTGAAATTGAGATGATGCGCCATGCCATAGGGATCTCCGTAGAAGCCCACAAAGCAGCCAAGGATATAGCAGCTCCAGGGAGATATGAGTATGAAGTTCAAGCGGCAATAGAGAATATCTTTCGATCCAGAGGAGGCATGGGACCTGCATATCCTTCTATAGTAGCTTCCGGTGATAATGCTTGCACCTTGCACTACATAGCAAACGATCGCCAAATGCTCTCAGGGGATCTGCTTTTGATAGATGCAGGATGCTGCTATGGATACTATAACGGGGATCTCACCCGGACTTTCCCGGTCAATGGAATCATGACTCCTGAGCAACAGGCCATCTACGATATAGTCTTAGAAGCCCAGCTCAAGGCTATTGAGCAAGTCAAACCAGGAGTTCCCTACAATCAAGTTCACCATAAGGCGGTAGAGGTAATTGTTGAGGGATTGGTTGAATTGGGATTACTAGTAGGAAATAGAGAAGAACTCATTGCCAAGGAAGCTTACAAGCCTTTTTATATGCATAACACCGGGCATTGGTTAGGGCTCGATGTCCATGATGTTGGAAGCTATAAGTATTCAGAAGATCATTGGCAATCTCTGCAACCGAATAATATCATTACGGTAGAGCCAGGAATATATATATCCCCCAAGATTGTTCCAGTTGAAGGTCAAGGTGAGGTTGATCAACGGTGGCATGGGATTGGTATCCGTATTGAAGATGACGTATTGGTGAATAGCTTTGGCTGTGAAGTCCTTTCACAGTCATTAGAGAAGTAGCCTCTTATTAAAATCAGAAATCCAAACCACACACGAATGAGTCAATTGCAAGATGCCTTCTCACTGTTTTTGAGCTTATTGGTAGAAGCCCTGCCATTTCTCCTGCTGGGGGTCATCTTTTCTAGTGCATTATTGGTTCTAATCAAGGAAGATCAATTTTTTAAGCATTTTCCGACCAATCCAATAGCTGGAGCCTTGCTGGGAAGCTGTATTGGTTTTATACTTCCAGTATGTGAATGTGGCAATGTGCCAGTTGCAAGACGACTGTTGATCAAGGGTGTACCTCCAGCTGTGACTGTCGGATTTTTATTGGCAGCCCCAACAGTCAATCCCATAGTTATATGGTCTACTTGGACTGCTTTTAGGGATCAACCGGAGATTGTTGTATTTCGGGTTGTTTTTTCCCTAATCATTGCCACTATTGTAGCCTCAGTATTTAGTACGCAAAAGGATGCTCTTGTTCTTTTTAATCCCCTCCTCTCTCGCAGGATAAGATACAATAAGAGCTCGAACATTATTACAAGCAGTAGTGATAGCTTTTTGCAACCCGGCACTTTTCTTCTGAGTACTCCAGGAAATCCAATCAGACTGGATACCCAGGTAGTTTCAGCAATACCATCAGGCTGGAATGTTTTTCTCGAAAACGTAACCCAAGAACTAAGAGAACTTGGTGGAATGTTGGTTATAGGCAGTGCAATTGCTTCTTGTATTCAGGTATTTGTGCCACGCGATGTTATTTTACATCTAGGTAGCGGCGTCCTAACTTCGATCATATCCATGATGATTCTAGGTTCAGTTGTATCTATTTGCTCAACGGTCGATGCCTTTTTTGCTCTTTCTTTTGCCTCTACCTTTACAACGGGCTCTTTAATTGCCTTTTTGGTTATTGGTCCAATGGTTGATTTTAAGAGTATCAGTCTTTTGTTGTCAGTGTTTAAGCCTAGGATAATTTTCTATCTACTGTTTTTAGCGGCACAGCTGACATTTATTTTAGCTATCGGTTACAGTTATTTTTTCTAAATAGTACATGAATGTTTTTAAAACACAACTTGAAAACCTTAAAAAAAGTGGCTCACAAAAGGCTCTAGATTCCTTAGCCTTGATTTTCTTGGGTGCGCTCTTCCTCAAATACACCATTACGGGGCAATTAAAATTATTAATTAATCCTAACTATACTGGCTTAGTCTGGCTTACAGCTATCGTACTATTGGTTACAGGCTACATCAAGGCAAGAGAATGTCTAAAAGGCCAGAAACCATCCGAGGTTCAGCATCTATCTACTATCCCACCTCTTTGGAGTAGCTGGATTTTGATAGTTACAGTGATTTTGGGGTTTTTAATTCCTCCACAAGTTCTCACCAGTCGATCCGCACTCTCTCGGGGCATCAGTGATTCCTCTTTACTTACACGAAACCAGCCAGAACTTTTTCGCAGTTTTAGTAAACCGGAAGATCGTTCACTCTTGGACTGGGTCAGAACGCTCAACGCTTATCCAGAACCTAATGCCTACAAGGGGCAGAAAGCCAAAATAACGGGTTTTGTGATCCACCCACCTCAATTGGTAGAAAATTATCTTTTACTAAGTCGCTTCGTGATCACATGTTGCGCTGTAGATGCTTATCCAGTTGGTATTCTGGTTAAACTCCCCTCTGCTGGCAATAATATATATAAAGCAGATAGTTGGCTTGAAGTGGAGGGACAGATGCAACCAGATGAAGTAGGAGGCAGAAGGCAACTGACTCTATTTAGCAAGAATATCAAGTCTATTCCCACACCCAGTGATCCCTACAGCTTCAGCGGAAATTAATTTCTTTTTGAAGAGACAGCTGCTCACTATGAGAATTAAATGTTAGGATTATTAAGAAAAGTTTAATTATTAAACTTAATTTAAAGGTTTTTGTTATGTCCCTGCCCATCCGCAATGTTGCTATCATTGCTCACGTTGACCATGGTAAGACCACTCTAGTTGATGCTCTACTAAGACAATCTGGTATCTTTCGCGAAGGAGAGGAGGTTCCAGAATGTGTAATGGACTCAAATGCCTTGGAGCGAGAACGTGGCATCACTATACTCTCGAAAAACACCGCTGTTCGTTACAAAGATACCCTGATCAATATTGTAGATACTCCTGGACACGCTGATTTTGGTGGTGAGGTAGAGCGAGTACTAGGTATGGTAGACGGTTGTATCTTGATTGTAGATGCTAACGAAGGACCAATGCCTCAGACTCGTTTTGTTTTGAAAAAAGCCCTAGAAAAAGGATTACGTCCTCTGTTGGTAATCAATAAAATTGACCGACCAAGAGCCAATCCCAATGATGCAGTAACCAAGGTTTTTGATCTTTTTGTTGAATTGGGAGCTGACGATGATCAGTGTGATTTTACTACCTTATTTGCTTCAGGTATCTCTGGTTATGCCAAGACCAACCTGGAAGACGAGCCTGTAGATATGCAGCCGCTCTTTGAAGCCATACTACAGCATGTTCCACCCCCAGTTGGGGATATCAACAAGCCACTTCAACTCCAAGTTACCAGTCTCGACTATTCAGATTACCTGGGTAGAATCGTAATCGGTAGAATCCATAATGGTGTCCTCAAATCTGGACAACAAGCAGCATTGGTAAAAGAAGATGCTTCGATAGTCAAAGGAAAAATCACCAAGCTTTTAGGTTTTGAAGGATTAAAAAGAGTTGAACTCGAAGAAGCTTCAGCGGGACAAATAGTTGCAGTAGCAGGATTTGCCGATGCCAATATCGGTGAGACCATTACTTCGGCTGATAATCCACAACCCCTCCCTCTAATCAAGGTTGATGAACCCACCTTACAGATGACTTTCTCTGTCAACGATTCTCCTTTTGCTGGACAAGAGGGTAACTTTGTAACCTCAAGGCAAATTAGAGATCGTCTAATGCGTGAACTTGAAACCAATGTAGCCTTACGAGTGGAAGAGACAGAATCTTCCGATAAGTTCTTAGTCTCAGGTCGTGGTGAATTACACTTGGGTATTTTGATAGAGACTATGCGCCGCGAAGGTTATGAATTTCAAGTATCCCAGCCCCAAGTAATCTATCGTCAGGTCAATGGTCAACCAAATGAACCATTTGAATATTTGGTTCTAGATGTTCCCGAAGAATCAGTAGGTTCATCTATTGAACGACTGGGACAGCGCAAGGGAGAAATGCAGGATATGCAAAATGGTGGCAATGGACGTACTCAACTTGAGTTTGTTATTCCGGCTCGTGGTCTAATTGGATTTAGAGGGGATTTCATTCGTCTAACCCGTGGTGAAGGTATCATGAATCACAGTTTTCATGAATATCGACCATATTGTGGGGATTTGGAAACTCGCTACAATGGTGTCATGATTGCATTTGAAGAGGGAGTTTCCACCTTCTACGCACTCAAAAATGCAGAAGATCGGGGCGCTTTCTTTATCAGTCCAAGTACAAAGGTCTATAAGGGAATGATTGTAGGAGAACATAATCGTCCACAGGATGTAGAACTCAATGTTTGCAAAACTAAACAGTTGACCAATCACCGCTCGGCTACTGGAGATGAACTGGTTCAACTGCAAACTCCAGTGGATATGAGCCTCGAAAGAGCTTTGGAATATATAGGATCCGATGAGCTCGTTGAGGTGACCCCCAAGTCAATCCGTCTGCGAAAACTGAATACTAAAAAATTAGCCAAGCGCTAGGACATGTTTTCTCCTATATAACCGGACCATTGAGTATAATTTGCTGACCAGAGTGATTCAAGAAGCTGGTCGGCTTTTTCATGATTTGTATTCTCCAATGGAGTAGAAAGCTTAAACCAGAGACAACGCTGATCGTCAAGAATATCACTGCCTAGAAGCCAAGGAACGATCCTATTGGATTTGAAATAAAAGTTCTTACTATTTTCCTCAAATTGCTCCTGAGTCACAGTACTTTCACCTTTAGCATTAATACAGCTCACCAGATGAGCTTGATTGTGATCGTTGGTCAAAAGATAATAGCCATATTTGTTGTGGCGAATATGCCGCTTGATATCTTTACTATTACCTGCTAAATAATTTAGCCATTCATTCATCTGATTTTGACCAGTATTAACCACATAGTAACGCTCTAAATCTAGATTGTTATTTCCCTGAAGATAATGAGAACTCTGACCAGATAACATAGCTTCGAAATGTGGAGCAACATCTAACTTTGGAGTATTTAATTTTTTTGTACTTATCAATTGCCAGTTATTTAATGATAAATTCTCCAGCCTTGCTGCATCCGCTCTGAGTCCTTGAATTGGAGATGAAACAAAAAATAGATAAAATATAGAGAGGAAAATAAGACATATAGCTATTATTAGGATCCGCAAACGATTTTTGCTTACCTTTGCGTTGCCAAAAATAGAAAGTAGCTTGGAAGTTGATTCATTGTTTTCATCCAAAGGGATGAGCCAGCTACATATTAAGACAAAACCTAAGGTTGCCACAGATAGGAAAAACTGTCCTCCTTGGGAGCCATGCCAGTAATGAAAAACCTTGGAATTATTAACTACTGTTACTAGAAAAGCTACTCTTAAACAACCGAGACCAAAACCCACACCAATAGCTGCCAGGGCAAGAGATATTTTTCTAGACCAATTCAAGGTATAGATCAATGTCATAAGGAGTGTAACCTTGAGAAGGATTAGTGTAAGCGGACCTCCAGCGCAAATGTAGCTGACTCTTACAGTACCGGTAGGGATGGTTAAATAAGCGCCATGGAAGGTTACATCTTTTCCTAAGTAGTGCAAGATGAAGGCGGCAATTGCTGCTGTAATTTGATCAATATGAATCCATTCGTTGAAAAGAGGTGAATTGGTGGGGATTACCATGAATCCCAAGTAAAGTGCATAGATCCAATATGAAGGAAGTTTTGACCATTCAACTGAAAGTAAGGCAAAAATAAAAGCCAGAAAATAAGCGCTGTAAATGAAAAAATCCACATCAAGCCAACTAATACCAAGTAATCTAACTAGTATAAAAGTCAAAAATACCAAGGCTATGTATGTTTGATAAATACTGTTTTTTATCAGATTAAGAGGACGACTGCGCCAGCAAATCAGAATCACTGCAGACCAAAAAGGAAGTTCAAATGATACCAAATCAGTAGGAAGAAGGCGATTATTTTTAATAGATACTGTTGAGAATTTCCAAGCTAGAACAAAGTGCAATATAGCCAAAAAAACAGAAATCAATAAAAGATAGAATTTGGGACTAGCAAGTAGTTCAAGGTATTCTTTGAAATACTCAGATGACCCTGATATGCTTTTAAGTTTTATCATTTTTAGAACCCTTTTTAATCAGAACTCTTACCCATCTGGTGTTTTTCCAAATAAGACCCAAACCCAAGCCACTCAACAAAGTCCCTAATACAGCTCTGGTAGTGGTTTTAAATAAATCAGTCACACTGGATTTTGCTCGGTTGATAGTGGTCAGAGTGTATTCTGTCTTCGATTTAACCAATTCTTGTTTAGCTATTTCCTTAAGTTGTTGCTCTTTAGGCTTACCTGTCAATACTTTTTGAGGATTAATTGATTGAATAAATGCAGTAAGGTCTTGAGCCGAATTTGATGATTCTATTAGAGACTTAATTTGTTCCGATTTATTCTGAGCAGCGGCAATAGCAAAGGTTTTTTCATTTTTGTATTTGCCATATATTTCAAAGGCATTAAATAAGGTTAAAGGGAAAAGCAAAAAATAAAAAATAGATAGAATAAGTGAAAGCCAAGACAAATAGTAAAGTACCCTTAGTAAATTACGCTTAATTTGTGTATCAGCCCTATAGAAAAAAATAAGACCAAAGCCAAGAAGCGCAATCCAAATTCTATCCAACATTGAGTTGATTATTGCCAATTCCCAAAAACTATCCATAAAATGGGGTGGGATTAAAATAGCAAAAAAATCTACGAAAAAAAGTGCCAATATTATATAACCCATTTTCCGAAAGAGCTCAAAGCCTCTTATCTCCATTCCCTTTGATAGCATAAACCCCTTGTACCGGTTAATACTGGGCGTTTTTGATGATTCTAATTCTGGTTGCATAATATAAGGTAATATGGTACTGAAATTCTAGCCAATCCAAAGCAATATTGAACAATATTTTACACAAATTAAGATAGTTATCACGTAATTTCAATATTCTTCTGAAAAACTGAGTTGGTTTGCAAGAAAGTGTTCATTGCTGGTTGCCAATTTTAGAGGTATTTTGTATTTCCTGTTTGGAGGAATGATTGTTAGAGAAAAGTATGAAAAGAAAACCAGCTGTCACAGATGCCAGAATAAAACTAAACCCAATAAGAATAAATGAATGCCTATTGGTATTCTTTTTTGTCTGTTGCCTAGGGGATGTTATCGGTCTGGTTTGATTTTGGCTTGGTATATTAATTGGCATTTTTTCTGTTTGCACTGGATTTGAGGCATAAACAATTGGAAGAGAGAGACTAAAGTCCTTGAGATCTTGACTTTCGATGAGTCTACAGAGAATCAGGGCTATGGTGGTGTTATCATGTCCATTCTTCTCATTGGCTATGTTTATCAGATTTACGCCAACTTCAGTTAATTCTCTTTGAGATTCAAGTAAAGGTAAAAATTCAGATTGCCAGTACTGTTCTACCCTATCAGAATCACTTAAACCATCTGAGGTCAGAAGAATTAGGCAGTCTTCTGTGGGAAGCTGATGCTGCACATTGGGATAAAGTTCGGTTGGTGATGTTGTCCCCAAAGCTTGAGTCAATGCTCCTGAATTGGCAAGATTCACCGCCTCTCGATACAGAGAAACACCGTATCTGACAGAACAAGATGCCACATCATCATCCGCATTGAGTCTCAGGCAGCTTTCACGGGTAATCCAATAGATTCTGGAATCTCCTACGCTTGCCAAATAGAGATAATTTAATTTAACTAACCCCATCACCAAGGTAGTCCCCATACGTTGGAATTCGGTTCGCATCTCCAAGGCATTGCGCTGCCAAATTAAATTGTTGGTTCTAACAATAGCTTCTTGGATAGCATGATGAATATTATCTGATTGAGCAAGGGATTGGGGCAGTGCTTTCAAAGAGTCTGTGGCCATTTGAGAAGCTATCTCTCCTGAATCGTGACCGCCGATACCATCACAGACTAAAGCTAGCAAGTCCGGGAATTCATCTGTTGAAATCAAAAGAGTAGAACTTTGGGGATAACAACAATCCTCATTCTGTTCTCGGCTAGGTCCTTTATCACTCAGAGTAAAAAGACTGTAGGACCATTTGTAGAAATTATAAAATTCCTTTTGAGCATTTTCTAGGATCGAGACCAGACTTCGTGTATAGGCAATCTCCCCATTTTCAAGTTTTTCACAAATATCATATAGAAATGTCCTGATTGATGAGGATGCTTCAGTTGACCAATTGCGCCAGAGGTTAGCGAGATCCTTGAGGCTAAATTTTAGATCTATATGATCATAGTTGAGCTGCAAAAGCTGAACAAAATTACCATTGATCCGCAAAAGATTTGGATCAATCAATGTCGATACTACTCCTTGACTATTTAAGGGTTCCCATAATTTAACTATTTGTATTAACCAAGATAATTGTTGTAAAGGAGTAGCATTAGACCAGATCTGCTCTATTGGAGGTAATAACTCTAGATAAATCGGTTCTCCATCAACTCCTATGGGTACTGTTCCGTATTCCAATAGCCAAATATCTTGATCTTGGATGAGTTTACCAAAAACTTGCGGTACGTGAGGAGCAATATTGGAAAGCTTTAAATATGGCTGTATGAATCTTGGTAACTTGTTTACGGCTTCTGGCATTAACCCAGGCATTTTATCCAAAAATACTTTGCTACTCTTACAGAGATATCTGCCCGACACCAAATCTCCAGGCTTAAATAGACCCTCTATATCGTTGATGGTCCATAAATAAAGCTTAACTAATGGCAAGCCGCAGCGATGACAAAATTTCTCTCTTAGATCGTTTGAAGCCCTACAAACCCCAGAAATACATTCAACTGTGCATGCAAAACTCTCCATTAAAAACCTTGATCCTTAAAATCACTCACCTAAACTTTCCTTCGGTTTCAGGACTTGCAAGTCTAGGTAAGCCCATACTATAGTTGAGAACCCGGGAGCCAAGATTGTAGGAAATTACACCACTTTCCAAAAGAGCGCGGATCATATGCTCTAAATCTGATCCTATTCTTCTGAGATTGTACTCTGTCAAATCTTCATGTTCATAAGATTCTACCAGTTCATCAAATTTACGGTAGATTTGTTGCAACGATTCCTCGCTCCAGTTAAATTCATTGTCTGGATCTACGTCCAATGTCAACATCTTTTCACTGGGAACAAGTTCATTGTTGATGATTTCCGCAGTGAATATATGTATATGTCGTGTGGTCGATTTTAAAAGCATATTTTTCTTTTAGTTACAATTCTATCGTCAAAAAAAGAGAAGGGAGACAATGTTCTCCCACCTATATTAACTATTTGTATGCTTTAATGCATTCTTCAACTAATGGAAGAACCGCATCTACATCTTTCCAACCCAGAATCTCAGTAACTTTTTTCTCAAGATTTTTATAGGTTCTGAAAAACTCGGAAATCTCATCTAGTCGCTGCTGAGCTATATCTTTGAGGGATTTAACATGGAAATAACGAGGATCTTTATCTGGAACACAGAGAATTTTTTCATCTCTATCTCCACCGTCAATCATTAATAGCATTCCCACGGGACGCGCAGCAATCACACAGCCAGGAAAAGTAGGCTGATCCATGATTACCATCCCATCTAAAGGATCTCCATCATCAGCTAGAGTATTGGGGATAAAACCATAGTCATAAGGATAGCTAACGGATGAATAAAGCACACGATCAAGAGCAAAAGCGTTGGTCTCTTTGTCAAATTCGTATTTGTTTCGGCTGCCTGCTGGAATCTCAATCAATACATTAATCAATCCAGCCTTTGGCTGGGAAGGGATACGAGATAGATCCATGAATTTTCTCCCCAATAGAGTTTTTACAGTTTTGCCAAAATCATACCATTTGGGATATCCCTTAAAACCATGGTTTTGAGTATTTGGTTCTATGATTATCCTAGAGATTCTTTAACTAAGCGAATATAAAGATGTTTAAAGGTTGAGCGCAATACCCGAGGTAGTCCAAAATCTATTGGCATAAGAGCTGAAGGTAATTCCCAATCGTTGACATAAAGATCCCTGGGATGACTCAGAGGAAAGTTGATTGCTGAAGTTTGGGTAGTTAAACCTAAATTTCTCTGGGCTACTAAAGTTGGAACCCAATCAGGATTGACTGATAAAATTTCAGCCATAGTCAAATCCAAGGCAAAAACATCTCTAGAAGCACCCAAAATCCCTAGAAATCTGGGCTCACCATTACTAGGTCCATTGCCTTGATGTCCAATGATCCCGTCTATAATTGTCAGCTCAGGATTAATGGCCCTTGCTGTCTCTACCAACATTGCACCAAAACGTTCTTTGTCCTTGCCTGCCTCCATATGCCACCAGGCTTTCATTTTGCCAGGCACACAACCAAATAGATTTTTCACCCCCAGAGTGATCGTCAATTGCATGTGAGACTTGACTTTGGGTAAATTAATCACCACATCGGCTTCCATAGCTTCCTTGGAAAGTCGTAAATGATTAAAATCCTTACAGGCTATATCGTAGTTTTTGCCATGAAATTCGACTATCGGCAGATTTAATTCTTCTAAAATAGGTAGATAGCCATTGGATTTAGCTACTCCCCTTGCACTGCCAAAGGCTGGACTGTCCCCCAAAAATGGTTTACCACCAACTTCCATAATCAACGAGGCTACGCAATAGAGAACTTCTGCTCTGGTGATACACTCTTTTCCAGGACGACCTGCAGTTAAAAGGTTAGGCTTGAGCAATACCCTGTCTCCGCTTTTGACAAAAGAGTCTATCCCACCAAGTGGTTCTAGGAGTTTCTCAATAGATATTCTCAAAGATTTTAAATCATATGAGTTTGCAGACAAAAGGCTTACTGTTGACATAAAATTTTTCAGATCAGGGTTGTTTGTCTCGTTAACAAGTGTAATGCTTAATTTCGTATATGGAGAAACCTTTTATCCCATGGCGGCCCATCGCCTATGATAATAAGTATTTAGTTAACCAGTAACTCGATGACTCTTCCCCGCTTACTAGTACTTGTAATTGGGATCAGCTTGATTCTTGCCCTAGTAATTTGGCTAGTGCAATCTATCTATAATCTTTATTTTCAGATATCCTTTACAGCGCCAATTCTGGCAAATCTTCTGCTCCTTTTGATTATAGGTCTTTTGGGTGTATTAATTGGCTATTTCGTCTATTACTTCAATTTAGCTACCAATAAAAAAAAGGGCAAATCAACTCGCTTCAATAGACTTGGGTTACCTCAACAGAAAACCGAAGCCGCTGGAGTGACCCTTAATGCAGTACGCCAACAAGTTCAGCAGATCCAGGACGAGGTTGTTCAAAAGGTTTTGCTGCGACGTTCAAAGGAAATCGAAGCTTCCCTGGCAAAGGGAGAGTACCAACTAGTAGTCTTTGGAACAGGTTCAGCCGGAAAGACTTCCCTTGTCAATGCTCTCTCAGGTGAAATAGTAGGGCAGGTTGAGCCTACCATGGGCACCACCAAAATCGGCCAATCCTATCGTCTCAAATTCAAAGGAATCAGCAGGGATATTTTAGTGACTGATACTCCCGGTATTCTAGAAGCCGGTATAGCCGGCACAGAAAGAGAGCGATTGGCCAGAGAGCTGGCTACCGAGGCAGATCTATTATTATTCGTGGTAGATAATGACCTGCGTCAATCCGAGTACGATCCTCTGCAAATGTTGGTGGAAATTGGCAAAAGATCTTTACTGGTTTTCAATAAAACTGACATTTACACCCAAGAAGACCAGCAGATCATTTTACAAAAACTGCAACATAGGATCAGTCAATTCATGTCACCTAGCGATGTGATTTCGATTGCTGCAAATCCCCAGCCGTATCAACTACCCACTGGAGAAATAATACAAGGTGAGCCAGAAATTATCCCCCTAGTCAAGAGGATTATTGCTGTTCTCAGGGCAGAAGGAGAGGATCTTATTGCAGATAACATTCTACTTCAGTCGCAGCGGCTTGGTGATCAAGCAAGGGCGATCATTGACCAACAAAGACGAAGGCAATCTGAGCGAATTATTGAGCGCTATCAATGGATCAGTGCCGGTGTAGTGGCTGTTACGCCTTTGCCCATGGTTGATCTTCTTGCGGCAGCCGCAGTCAATACTCAAATGGTAATAGAAATTGGACAAGTACATGGTTGTCAATTAAATAGCGAACGAGGAAAAGAATTGGCTATCTCTCTTGGAAAAACATTAGTTAGCCTAGGAATAGTCAAGGGAACGATTGAAGTGGTCAGTACAGCATTGCAGTTGACCTTGGCCACATATTTGGTAGGAAAGGCTATTCAGGGTGTTACGGCTGCTTACCTTACTCGTATTGCTGGCAAGAGCTTTATTGAGTATTTCCGATCTGATCAAGATTGGGGTGATGGCGGCATGAGTGAAGTTGTGCAGCGCCAATTTCAACTAAGCCGTAAGGATGAATTTATCAAAGGCTTTATCAGTGACGCACTGAGCAAAGTTGTAGTACCCTTGAAATCAACCCTGATGCCACCAGAAAATCTCGAGGATCAAGAAGAAATGATGGAAACAGAAGAACTCGAGCAGCGGTCATCTTCTTCGGATTATTGGGAATGGTAACTTGCCTTAAGATCCATCAGTCTTTATACTCACTATAATATTTAATATTTCCAAAGAAATATTTCAGAAAATTAAGCAAATGACGATCACCGTTAAATATCATCTATCTGCTCAACATTCCAAGGTAAAGATACCGCCCAAGGTAATCGTTTTGGGAGATAGTATTGTTTATGGTTACGGAGATCTCACAGGTGGTGGTTGGGTAGAGAGGCTTAAGCGCCAATGGATGGTCGATGGACCTGTTCTCTACAATTTGGGGGTCAGAGGAGATCGAACCAAGGATGTTTTTGTTAGACTAGAGCAAGAGTACTCAGTCAGGGGTGAGCTGCGCAATCAATATCCAGATCTGATTATTTTCTCGATTGGAGTCAATGATACCGCTCGGCTGGGAAAGCCCAATGGCAAAACATTTACCAGTCAAGAGGATTTCCAGCAACATATAGAAAAACTTCTGGAACTAGGCAGCCGCCTTTGTCAGGTTGTTTTTGTAGGAATGATACCTGTAGATGAATCTAGAATGCCTTTTTTAAGTTCTCTCTATTACAGTCAGGCTGTTCAATATCGCTACAAGGAAATCACAAGAGAAGCTTGCTTGGCAAGAGATATTCCCTATCTGGATCTCTTTGAAGCTTGGCAAGAGCGCGGTCAAGACTGGATGAGTTTACATCTTGGTGAAGATGGACTGCATCCTAACTCGATAGGATACCAAAAAATATTAGAAGAAGTCGGCAATTGGGAGCCAATCAGGCAGATAGCATCTCAATCCCTCAGATTGTAGATCTTGATATCTTCTCTACTGGAGTGATCATTAAATTTAAATATTTGTCCATAGAAATAAAACTCACTATCTAGGGCCAGCTTAATATTTTCAGCAATTCTAAAACCATGTTGTTCATTGGCAAAAGCTAAATAAGCTACAGGTATACCCTTACTTTTAAGCGATTCGAGCATCATCTGGGACTGATTGGGAGGAACAATCTTATCCTCTAGACCCTGAAAGAAGATGACTGGACAATTCAATTTCTCTGTAAAGTTGATGGGCGATCTATCTCGGTATTTCTGACTCTCTTGCGGATATTTGCCAATTAGACTATCTAGATAATAAGCTTCAAATTTGTGAGTATCGCTGGCCAAAGCTTCTAGATCGCTTACTCCGTAATAGCTGGCACCAGCTTTAAATAGATCGTGAAAAGTCAGAGCTGCTAGAGTAGTATAGCCTCCGGCACTGCCACCAGAGATAGCCAATTTTTCTGGATCTACAATGCCCTGTTGGATCAAGTAATGTGCTCCATTGAGACAATCATCGACATCCACGATACCCCACTGTCCCTCTAGCTTCTTACGATAGGCGCGACCATAGCCAGTACTGCCGCGGTAATTCACGTCAAGATAGGCAAAACCGCGACTTGTCCAGTATTGTACGCGTAGATTCAAACTTGCTGAAGCAGCGGCAGTAGGTCCACCATGGCTTTTAACCAAAAGAGGAGGTAATGTATCATCTGGCTCTTTATAGTCCTTGCTCTTTGGTAAATATAACCAAGCATAGGCATTCTCTCCGTTACTAGTAGGAAAACAGATCGAATGTGCTTGAGAAATGTACTCTTTATCTATCTCAAAAGAACTCGAAAATTTGATAGTCTCAAAGTGTTTTGTCTGCAAATCCAGTTTAATAAGTCCCATGCCTTCAGTGGCAGAGCCACCCAGGAAAAAAACCTGATCTCCCTTTACCTGCAATGAGCTGATATTGATATAAGGGATATTTATGGGCAAAAAAGATCCATTGCTTGGATCATAAATAGCAAGATGCCAATTACCATTTTGAGTGAAAGAACAGATAATTTGACCATCATCGCTAAATCCGTAGTTGGAAAGCCCAAATACCCATTGAGGGTAAGCAAACTCTGCCTGCAACGGATAAAGAGCCTTAACACCAGTACTATGATTGTAGCTAAAAAGGTTCCACCAATCATTGAGGTCACTGGAAAAGTAAAGTGTACCATCGGAGAACCAGCGCGGTTCACATATAGATTCATTCTCCCCGCCGGCAATGTAAATGGAATTGCCAAGATCATCCAATGGTGCTAAGAAAAGTGTAGCTGTATCCCAAGGCATAAACGGATGATTCCAGGAAAGCCAAGCCAAAAACTTACCATCAGGGCTAAGGCGCGGGCAACTGTAGAAATCAGATCTCTCAAGTATGGGAATTACTTCACCATTATCGAGATCTATGCAAGCTATATAGTTTTTTATCTCTAATCCAATATGTTCTTCGACTACAGAGAAAAGCCGATTTTTGTATTTATCCAGCACAAAATCAGCGTAGCGCCGGGATGATGGTTTAGTTAAAGCTATTGGCTGTCCTCCCGGAATCATTTTGTAGATGCATTGATCGCTATCATTGCAAAAGTAAATAATTCCATCCTGGATCAAAACTGCTCCGCCTCCATATTCATGAACTCGACTACGAACGTTATAGCCAGATGGGGTTATATCTTCAACCTTTCCACTGGCATCTTTTCTCACCAGAACATTACGTCCTTTTTCGTGTGGCCTTGATTCTAGCCAATAAATATCCTCTCTATCTAGGTATATATCACCAAGAGTGACAATATCAGCCAGGATAGCCTCTGTTGTGATGGGAGATGGCCAAGCACCATAAGGTTTTATCTGTTTCATGATGATATTCCTGCCAGATTCATATAAGATTTTTTAATTATTGCAGCGTGGCTTGACCAGGAATACTTACCCGCCTGAGCCAGCTTTAATTCTAGTGCAGGAGCCATCTCTGGATTGACTATTAATTGTGCTACTAAATCCGTCCAGGTATCTACTTCCCCTAAAGGACAATAGAGCGCACCCTTGCCACCCACCTCTTTAAGAACGGCAATATCACTAGCTACCACTACAGTTCCACAGGCTAGAGCTTCAATGACAGGTAAACCAAACCCCTCAGCTTCACTAGTCAATAGAACCGCTAGAGATCTTTGGTAAAGTCTGGCAATAGTTGAACGATGCAGATTCTGCAGATGTATGATTGACTCATGAAGACCTTTATCTAATATCTGCTGGGATTGATTTTGAGTCCATTGTCCTCCGATTTTTACCAATAACAAGTGGGGATAAATAGCGCGTAACCTGCCAAATACATCCAAAAGCACATCTATTCTCTTGCGAGGTATACAGCTGCCAATATGGAGAATATAAGGTGCATCTCCAATTTGTTTCAATATCGTCTCAGCAGTAGGATCATGATCGACATAGGGGGTAAATTCTGGCGAAATACCCAATGGAGCCTGTACCAAGCGAGAAGACTCTATTAGATTGTACTGTTCAATCTCTTTTCTAATCTGTGCGGTAGAGTAAAAGACAATTTCTGCCGATTGAAGTCCACTTAAAATTCGGCGCGACATACTTCGATACCAAGCGGGTCTGAGTTCTTTCTCCGGTTCTAGAATTGAGCGAAAAGCATCAAGATCATGGCAGTACACCCCCACCCTTTGATGTGGGAGAACATGGACTAGTTGAGCATAACTATGATCGACAATATGATAGAAATCAGATCCTCCTTCCTTCAATTTCTTCCCAAGATGGTTTGGATAGTCCCAGAACCGGTTCAATAGCCGATCCGCATTGAAAAAAAAATTCTTGTTACCCAATCTAGGGATTTTTTGTAATCGAGGATTAAATTTTGGGAGTATCTGATCAATTGTAATTTGTCTATCTTCGGAGCTATTTAAGTTTTCAAGGAGCATTTCTGCGCAGATGTCCATACTATGCCAGCATTCCTCTTGATAGTCACAAACTATAGAAAGCTTAAGTTGCACCATTCTCTACTGATCACTCGCCAATAACATTATTAGAACACTATAATAGTCTATAAATGGATTAGGGTTGAATTGGGTTAGGGTTGAATAACGGAGAGAAAATAAATGGAAGAGTATTTAAAGTTTATATCCCTGCTTAGAGCTCGTTGGCTACCCTTTACTGTGGTCACTTTCTCCGTTGTGGCCCTGTCTATAGCTAAAAATTTGTCTGAGAAACCTGTCTACCAAGCAGTAGGACAGCTTTACCTAAAGACAAGCGTCTCTTCTCCATTGGCTGGTCTTATTGGAAATGAAAATGGTTCCAATTCTAGTCCTGCTTTAGGTACTGTAGATATACCAACCGAGGTTCTTATATTGCGCTCATATCCTCTGGCACAAGTAATGTTAAACAAACTTAAGCAGGATATCAGCCCCCAAGCTTTCCTTTCCGGTCTTGTGGTAAGAAACATTGATAACACCAATGTTCTGGAGGTGGCTTATACAAGCCAAGATCCCAAACAAGCTGCCTCATATGTCAATGGTTTGATGGATGCTTATATACAAAACAGCGTTGATGTAAGCCATGCTCAGTTGAAGTCTGCTAAAAAATTCATTTTGCACCAAATGCCCATTTCTAAGTCCGATATGGCTAAGATTGAAAACGATTTGGTCAAATTCAAGGTAAAAAATGAGTCCTTTCACTTGTCAGCTAAGGGTTTACAGTCATTGGAATACGAAGTTAATAAAACCAAGGCACAAATCAAATCTTTGGATCAGCAGACAAAGAGTATTCAAAATATGTTTGGCGTATCCTCAATTGATGCCAAGGTAACTAGTTTGGTTCATGAAATGCCCACTGTTCGAGCATCTCTTATTGAGCTAAAAAAAGTACAGGAAAAGATAAAACTTGATGGCATCCATATCACGGATAATAATCCAAGGATGATCGATCTCAAGGAGCAAGAAGCTACACTAAAGCAGAATTTGCAGGATAACATTAAAGAAAGTTTTATTGGTAAGTCTAAACAATTACACCAGAAGGTGTTGCCAGAAGATTCAATAGTTATCAGTCCCACCCAGGAAAAACTTCTGACCAAGTATGCTGAATATAAAACACAAAGACAAGGCCTTGAGAAAAAATTAAGTGTTTTGTATGACGAAATAAAACAATACAAAAAAAAGATTGGTGTCATTCCACGCTTAGCTATTCAGGAAGAACATCTAAACCGCGTAATGTCAGTTAACACCAAGACTTATGAAGCTCTTCTTGACAAGTATCGCGATCTTGAACTTGCGGAAAATATGCAGGTTAGTAACGCTAGAATTATTGCCCCGGCAGTGATTCCAACAGGCCCCCTGCAAAATCGTCAACAACTTAATCTAGTCCAGGGTTTACTCGGCGGACTATTGATGGGAGCTGCAGCGGCTTTCATTGTAGAGAACCTAGACAAGACTGTCAAATCCAGGCAGGCAGTTCAAGAATTACTTCCCTATAGCTTGCTAGGCTGTATCCCTCCTTTTCCCGTTGATAAAAACAAGAAAGGAGTCAACAAAGGAAGTCGGACTAAGCGTAGTCTTGATGAAGTGATTGTTAGAAACCGTCCCAATTCACTTATTAGTGAAGCTTTTGGGATTGTGCAAACCAATTTAAAAATATTTAACTCAGATCAGGTAATCAAATCATTAGTTATGTCTAGTTCTTCTCCTAAGGAAGGAAAGACCACCATGGCAGCCAACCTAGCTCTGACAATGGCTAATCTTGATAATAAGGTTTTGTTGGTAGATGCCGACTTACGCAAACCTGCCCAGCATAAAATATGGCAATTGCAGAATAATCTAGGTCTTAGTAATTTACTTGAAGACAGATTAAATATTGAGGATGTGGTTCATCAAGTATCTCCCAATTTACAGGTTTTAACCAGTGGCGATAAAGATACCAATCCAGCCAACGTTCTCAACTCCCCCTACTTAGAGAGTTTCTTCGAACAGATGGAAAGCATTTATGACTTTATAATTGTTGATACTGCCCCGATAACAGTTGCTGCGGATGTTTCAATTTTAGGTAAATTGGCTGACGGTATAGTTTTTGTAGTTCGCCCTGGAGTATCGCGCTCCAATGCGATCAGAATGGCTTCCGGTATTCTTGAAAATGCGAATCAGAACATCTTGGGATTGATAATAAACGGTACCAATATGTACGGAGAATACGAATACAACTACAATTACAACTACAACTACTACAATTACTACTCACGCAAAAAGGAATAATCAGTTACAACAACATATAATAATCAAGCATGACCACTTATAAACAAAAGCGATCATGCTTGGTTAATTAGATAGCTCTTTACTTGCCTGCCATAGCCGGAGAGGCTGGAACAACTTGCAGTGAACGTAAACTTGGAAAAAGAAAGTGATTCTCTTCTACATATTGAGCTCCAAACAATCCCTTCTCAGCCCAAAAATAACGATCAGTTGTGTGCTCATTTCGCTTTACAATTAATAGTGCTGGAGGCTCGATGCCTATCGAACTTATGTACTTGCGTGCGGCGGTTACAGGCTTGTCTTCTCCACTCTCTATGCTGTACTGTGGTACTAGCTCAAGAATCTTTCGCCCTTCATTACGACGACGACTTTTGCGTTTGCGTTTCCTGGCCAACTCAACTACCTCCTGTCTTAGCTAATCGCTGTAATTATGGTTACAAAATTTTACTGAGATTATATCAGTTTGCTTATAGGAAATCAAGCATTTCTCATAATATGGCACATGCTCCAAATCTAGTCTGAACAAATAAAATTAGAGAAAAGGAGAATTAGGCACTACAAGAAAATTAACTCTTAGCAAACAAACTTTATATAATCCAGAAAATAGATTGAAAATATATTGGATCACAGGAGGAGAAAGCATGTCAAATCAGGAAAAAGCTATAATCGCTGCATCGATTTCCGGAACCAGTCCTGCCAGTAGTTATTTTGCTGACATTTGTCGTGCACAATTACTGAATCTAGATCATAGTATTCATATGGACTGGGCAGGAGTTTACTTAGCGGGGCAAAACGTTGTTGGTAAACCTCAATTGACTCCCATTGTCATTTACCCTGAAAGGCAAGAAAGTAAAGATTTGCCTTCTAAATTGATTTATCAGGGAAAATACTTTGAATCCGATTTGGATATCTCGTTAACCAAGCGAGCACGACAGATAGCATTGCCATTGGTAGATCAAGGAGAAATATTAGGCGTTTTATTGGTAGTTCGAGATCATCGACAATGGACAGATAAAGAATTCAGGCTTATGGAATCTACTGCTAAGGTATTGTCATTGTCTAGAAAGCTGGATCTCAACTATACCAGTTCTAAAACTGAGTCTATATACTTAAAAATTGAAAAAGAAAAACAGCAGCAGTATATAGGAGATTTACTTCATCAACTGAGAAACCCGGTAACCGCTTTAAGAACTTTTACCAGACTTTTGCTAAAACAAATCAATCCCCAAGGTATCCACAAACAAGCCTTGCAAGGAATTACCAGAGAAAGCGAACGAATCGCAGAACTGCTTACAGATTTACCCTCAAACGAACATTCCCTGAATACTCACAAAAAATTACCCTTATTGGCTCAAGGTGCACAATTAACCCTGGAAAATATCTCACTTGATTCTGTATTGTCACCATTAATCGATTCTTTTAGCCTAGTCGCTCAAGAAAAAGGGCTGGATTTACAATTCCAGATTAAGGACAACTCGATTTACATTAGAGCTAATAGCAGAGCCCTTATTGAAGTAATTAGTAACTTAATCGACAATGCTATTAAATATACTCCCTCACCTGGCAGAATTTTAATCACGACAGAGACTCAGGATAAATGGATTAAAATTATGGTGATTGATAGTGGTCATGGTATACCAATAGAAGAACAACATCGAATATTTGAGCGGCATTTTCGAGGAGAAAAAACTGAACAAATAATCCCTGGCAGTGGTTTGGGTTTAGCTATAGCAAAAGAGCTATTAGAGCAAATGAACGGAAAAATTGAATTGCTTAGTAATCATCAAGGCACAGACGGCGGAGGCTCTACCTTTATTATTTGGCTCTTATCATCACCATTAACCGGTAACTCCAGCAAAGACTGAATCTCTTCAACTGTTAAGGCTTTTTGTGTTTCATTAGAAACTTCAACAAGAACCATGTATCCCTCGATGATACCTTGGGATGCCTGAGATATAGCTTGCAGGATTTTTGGCATGTCAGCTTTCTGTATTCTACCGAATTGATCATATTGCTCTAAAGCCGAAAGACAGCCGATTGCAGGATTCCATCCATAGCTGGCAGGAAAACGAGAAGAGGAGGCAAAAAAGTCTTGCCCTTCGCCAGTGCCATGAATCCGAATCAAGCCTCGTCCTATCTTACCAGCCCAAAAAGTCTGCTCTATTGGAAAATAACCACGCCAAGAAGGAGGAAACAAACTCCGATAAGTAGATAAATTTGCGGGCAATTTACCATTGGCCGAGACACCTTCTTCAAATGGCAGATAGAGTTTTATTAGAGGAAACTGCCCATAAGCTCGAAAATATCGATTTTCAGCCCTTGGCATTTTTCCTTCTATTCTGTAGATTCCAGCTGGAGATTGGCCATGCTCAAATTGTGAGCGCAATCCATGAAGAGATCTTGTCAAAAGGGGAACCGACCAAAGTTGTCCGTGATCAGATACAAAATTTCCTTTGCGATCTTTTAGTATTGCTAGACAGAGAATGGTGCGATCCTGACGACATAATACATATAGCTGAGAATGATTAGGGGCTATTTGCCAAGTTAAAAGATCCTTGAGTGACGGCAAAGTTTGTGGCTTTAACTGAAAAAGAACATCTTCTATCGTAGTGTGAAGTAAGATACTATCTGTATTAGCAAAACGCTGTCGAACTGTATCTATCCAGTCGAGTGTTTCAGGATCCCTTGGTTCTTTAGTGACCAAAGCCTCTAGAGCCATAGCTACCCATTTCGGGTTATTACTATGTCTGATAATCTCTAGAAAACGATCCTTAAGTATTATGGAATTTGGATTTGCTAAATAAATTTCAGTAGCACTCTGAAATGCTCTTGTGAGAACTATATTTTGAGAATGTGATTCAGTAAGTGCTAGTATCTTATTTAGCGTATCCTCAATATCAGGATACTTTGCTTCTTCTAAAGCAATCGCCCAAAGGATCTCTTTCCATGTTTTTTCTGTAGATTGATTAATGGGATTGATTTGTAAGTTGTACCTTTGAGGATTAAGCCATGAGAATGTCTCTTTTTTCTGCTCCTGTCTCGCTATGGCTGTAGCTTGCCCTTGATCTTGAAAATCTAAATCGTCAGGACTTAGTTTCCAAGAAGATGGAGTTTGGGCAATTGCCATAGGGGTTCTTATTAAAATTAAAGCAATAGAAAAAATTAAGCGAAAAAAAAGCCTAGACATAGTTCAAGATTTATTTACTCATGTCATCATCTATTAAAAAATTAGCATTTAGCGGAGCACTTTGGACCTTTTTTGGTTATGGATTTGGTCAGGGAGTTAGATTAATTTCAAATCTTATCCTAACAAGATTGCTTTTTCCTGAAATTTTTGGATTAATGTCCTTAGTCAGTACTTTTATGGTTGGAATTGGACAATTTTCAGATGTTGGACTAGGACCTAGTATTATTTATAGCCCAAAAGGCGATGATCCACTTTTTTTAAATACGGCATGGACAATCAAGGTAATAAGAGGCGTTATTCTTTGGCTATTTTCGATATTCATCTCATTTCCTTTATCCCATGTTTACAACAATCCACAAATTCTCTATTTACTTCCTGTAATTGGTTTAAACTTCATTTTCGATGGATTTTTATCAACTTCTGTTTATACTTTAAATCGGGAAGTAAATGTAAAAAAGAATATCATTTTCGATCTATTCTTTCAGTTACTCCAAATAGCCATAATGTTAATCTGGGCCTGGTTTAATCATAGTATCTGGGCCTTAGTAGGATCTGGTCTGATTAGTTCTTTTCTCAAAATGATCGTTAGTCACTTTATCATAAAGAACTACAGCAATAAGTTTGCTTGGCAAGGCGAAATAGCCAAGGAAATTGCTAATTTTGGCGGCTGGATCTTTTTATCAACAGCAGCAACCTTTATTGCTGTTCAAGCCGACAAACTTATACTCCCAAAATTGTATCAAAATCCCAGCGAGGGATTAAAAGTCCTTGGTGTATATATAATTGCGTTGACTTTTGCAATGATTCCTCAAGATATTGTAGGAGTCCTCTCAACCAAAATAATTTTTCCAGTTATTGCTAAATTCTCTGATTTACCCAGAGAAAATTTAAGAAGGAAGATTCTTTCAAAGCGATGGATGGTGTTATTAATTATTGGTGTGTTAGTAGCGGTCTTTTTCTGTTTTGGAGATATTTTAATATCCAAGCTTTATGACAAAAGATATCACCAAGCAAAATGGATGTTACCCATTCTGGCTTTAGGTATTTGGCCTAACCTACTCTATCAAACAGGAGTTGAATCACTAGTGGCTGTAGGGAAACCTAAATATCTGGCTTTCAGTCAAACCACTAAGAGTATCTATATGTGCATATTTCCTGTATTAGCCTACCATTGGTTCGGTTTAATAGGATTTGTTATTGCAGTGGCAATCAATGATTTTGGACTTTACAGTTTTGTAGTCTATGGGTTATTGAAAGAAAAACTAAACTTTCTAAAACAGGATTTTGCTTGCACACTTATCTTAGCTATGGTAATTTTGATTTTGCTGACTATTAGAAATTTTGTGGGTTTAGGCTATCCAATTAATTCAATTTCTATCTAGATTTTCGACTTCATATTTATACTGTAAAAATACATGGAAACGAGTTACGTAACACCAAATCTCTTAGCGCAGTTAGTATTATATTTGTGGTTCCCTTTAGTTATATCCTTCCTCTTCATTTTTCCAATCAGAAAAGCGATCATTATTGCTTATATCGTTGGAGAATTATTTATTCCTAAGTCTCTTGTATTCAAACTGCCATTAATACCTAGCTATGCCGAAGATACTGCCACAAGCTATGCTCTGCTAACAGGAATTATTATCTTAACCCTCACCAAAACTATTGATTCGCGTCAACTCAAAGAATTTAAATTTAAATCAATAGATATTCCAATCGTTTGTGTTTGTTTGAGTCCTTTTTTTTCTTCTTTAACTAATGGACTTGGACTGCATGATGCAATCAGTGGTGTACTTAATGTTTTTTTTACCTTTGCCATTAGCTATTTTCTAGGAAGAATTTATCTTGGCAATCTTGGTGGATTAAAAGAGCTCTGTCTAAACATAATCAAAGGTGGAATTTTATATATTCCTTTGTGTTTATATGAGATTAAAATGGGCCCATTTTTACATGCACAATTATACGGATATAGCGCGCATAGCTCAGGGTTTATGCAGGCTCTTAGAATGGGTGGTTGGCGACCCCAGGTATTTATGACGCATGGGTTGGTAGTGGCTCTGTGGATGGTCTCGGCTACTATGACAATTCTATGGCTATATCAGTCTAAAACAATTATGAAAATTTGGTATTTAGATATAAAGTGGTTAACAGCAATAATGTTTTTTACTTTTATATTATTAAAATCCACTGGAGCCTATATATATTTAGTCTATTATTTGATTATATTTATTTTTTCTCGCTATCTAAAGAGTAATATTCCAGCTTGGTTTTTAGTTTGCTTTTTAATTATATTTTTGTTAGGCAGATCAACCTTGATTCTGTCTGAGCCGCTGGTAAATTCCTATGTTGCCAAATATTCATCAGCAGATCGCAATCAATCATATGATTTTCGCTTAATAAACGAAGATATAATGACCAAGCATGCATGGGAAAAGCCAATTTTTGGTTGGGGATCACATGGAAGAAATATGATAAGATCAAAAGATGAATATACAGGTGAATACAGTGGTGTAACTGTCGTTGACAGCTTATGGATCATTGAATTTGGCACAAATGGATTTTTTGGTCTAATCAGCTTTTATTCATTTTTTATTTTACCAATCATACTTTTTTTGAGACGCTTTAAACCTAGAGAATGGTTTAATTCTGGTTTGGCACCTGTAGCATGTTTGTCCATGGTGTTATTAGTCTTTGTATGGGATAGCACGGCAAATGCTGGAATCATGTCGATATTTCCTTTAATTTGTGGTTCACTCAATGGGATATTGTCTCGCAAACCTGTTGTCAAACTTTCGAAAAAATCATTTAACAATAAACCTAGTATGATAAGAAGGAATAGGGTGACATGATAAAATACAGATCATAAGAACCTGTGTTTACTATGGTTCAATTAATATATATGATGTAAGTAGTGAATATTGTTTTTGTGAAATATGGATCGTTTGTTTTATCATAAAGACATTTAAGATCTAATCCTTTTATAACTTTTTGATTTTTTGTCTATAAGATTGTCAGTCTGTTTATTAGTCGGTGAAGAATTTTTGGCGCAGTCACTGTTAAATCAGCTGAGTCAATATAGTTTTCATGTAAAACTTATTAGAACGCAAGAAGAATTTCTGGAATTTCTAGCAGAACATGGTGAGGAAGTTGACTGTTTGGTCATTTTGCAGCAACCTGGTATTTTTCCTGTGTTTAATGAGATGTTTGAACAGGGCATATTATTGCCCATGGTATTACTCAGTCCAAACGAACAGGAAAAATTTTATTTAGATCCAACTTACGTTTATCATAGCGCCGAAATCAAGCTTTCACTAAATAATACAGAAGAATTGCCCCTTAAAATTGCCGAGGCAATTGAGCGTTTTTTACATCTGGGGCAGAGTTGTTCACTTATAGAGAAAAACAATGAAGATGATGATCATGACTTCCAACATCCTCAAAAGCATCAGCGCTTGAAGATTTTGCAACAACGTAAATTAACTGATAAGCTTAAAGAACGTCTTGGGTATTTAGGAGTTTATTACAGAAGAAATCCCAAACTTTTTTACAGAAATTTAGATTCTGATGAAAGAAATGTATTTCTTCAGAATATTTCAGATAATTATCGACAAATTATCCTTAATTATTTTAATGGAGATATTGATATTAATACTGAAATAGATCAATATGTTAATAATCTTTTCTTTTATGATTTTTCGGTTTCTCAGGTTCTAGAAATTCATATGGAACTTATGGATAGCTTTTCTCAACAACTTAAGTTGGAAGGCAAAAGTGAAGAAATTCTTCTAGATTATAGATTGGTTATTATTGATATACTGGCGCACCTCTGTGAGATGTACAGACGGTCTATACCCAGAGAAGATGTCTCCTATGATTTTTCAATTAAAACTTAGTAGACGAAGTATTCTGCATATGAGGATTGATTAAAGTTATGAGCTCTCTTAAAAAGACATACGTCTTAAAATTATATTTAGCAGGCAATACGCCGAATTCAGTCAAAGCACTTAAGACTTTAAAGACAATCTTAGAACAAGATCTTCAAGGTGTTTACGCGCTAAAGGTAATTGATGTTTTAAAAAATCCACAACTGGCTGAAGAAGATAAAATCTTGGCGACCCCGACTTTATCAAAAGTTTTACCTCCACCGGTGCGTAAAATTATAGGTGATCTCTCAGATCGCGAAAAAGTCTTAATTGGTTTGGATCTACTCTATGAAGAGATTCGTGCAAGTGAGCTTGAATAATAGATGATAATGTTTTTTGTTGGAATATTTAACTAAATCATACACTCGCTCTGAATAATCAGTGATGAATCAAGAGATACAAGACTACAAGAACGAAAACACCATAGGTGTGCAAAAAATCCGCACTATGATTGAGGGGTTTGATGAAATTACCCACGGAGGAATACCGATTGGACGTACTACTTTGGCTAGTGGTACTTCGGGTACCGGAAAAACCCTTGTCGCGGTTCAGTTCCTCTACAATGGCATCAAGTATTTTGATTATCCAGGACTATTTATAACCTTTGAAGAGTCCCCTTACGACATAATACAAAATGCTTATAGTTTTGGTTGGGACTTGCAGAAGTTAATCGATGAAGGCAAGCTTTTTATTTTAGATGCTTCTCCAGATCCCGATGGACAAGAGGTAGTTGGCAGTTTTGATCTCAGTGCCCTGATTGAAAGAATTCAGTATGCCATACACAAATATAAAGCCAAATTAGTCTCTATCGATTCAGTGACTGCCATATTTCAACAGTATGATGCTGCCTCAGTTGTCAGAAGAGAGATATTTCGTCTAGTTGCCAGACTCAAACTGTTGAAAGTCACCTCAATCATGACCACAGAACGAGTGGATGAGTATGGGCAGATTGCTCGTTTTGGTGTAGAAGAGTTTGTATCGGATAATGTAGTTATTCTACGTAATGTTCTAGAGGGAGAAAGAAGACGCAGAACAATTGAAATCTTAAAATTGCGAGGTACTACACACATGAAAGGGGAATATCCCTTTACAATCACCAATGATGGTATTAATATTTTCCCACTTGGAGCTATGCGCTTGACCCAAAGATCAAGTAATGTTCGTATTTGCTCTGGTGTCACAACACTTGACCAAATGTGTGGAGGTGGGTTTTTCAAAGATTCAATTATCTTGGCAACTGGGGCAACTGGAACAGGCAAAACTCTTCTGGTGAGCAAATTTCTCGAACAAGGGTGCAAAATCGGCGAAAGATCTATCCTCTTTGCTTATGAGGAATCGAGGGCACAGCTTTCTCGCAATGCCTTTTCGTGGGGAATTGATTTTGAAGAGATGGAGCAAAAAGGATTACTTAAACTACTTTGTTCTTATCCTGAATCGGCTGGATTGGAAGATCATCTTCAGATGATCAAATCAGAGATTGCTGAATTCAAGCCATCTAGAATTGCCATTGATTCACTATCAGCTTTGGCTAGAGGGGTTACCAATAACGCCTTTCGGCAATTTGTCATAGGTGTCACTGGCTATGCTAAACAGGAAGAAATCACTGGATTTTTTACTAACACCACAGATCAGTTCATGGGCGCACATTCAATTACCGAATCCCACATCTCCACCATTACCGATACCATATTGATGCTGCAATATGTCGAAATCCGTGGAGAGATGTCGAGAGCCATCAATGTCTTTAAGATGAGAGGTTCCTGGCACGATAAGGGAATCAGGGAGTATACCATTAGCGAAGATGGACCTAATATCAAAGACTCTTTCCGTAATTATGAGAAAATTATCAGCGGCTCTCCTACTAAGATAATGATAGATGAAAAAACGGAACTGTCTCGCATCGCCCGCAATATTAAAGACAAATCAAAACAATAGCAAAGATCAAAGACTATAGCTTACATCGGCTAAGAGATTGAGTGGACCATGATGTGCCAATTTTTTGAAATATTCTTTGTTTGACACAAAGAAACAACCTGCAAAGCCTAGAGAATTTAGGGAAATTTCCAGGCTTTTTTCTTTACGTCTAGGCACTAAAAGCATCCAGGTCTTGGTAATCAGCAGATTGTAAGCTGAGCCACATCCCGCTACATCCAGAAGAGTTTGATATGAACGGGCAAGTATGGCAGATGGGACAGATGATTGTTCTAAATCATAATGTACGATTGCATGAACAAAGGGAAATACTGGACTTCTAGCTAATCTTCCTTGTGTAAAAGTAGATTCGATTACCTCTGTAACTGGAATAGCCGAAGGCGAGAGAGGAATCAACTGGAGATGTTTGTGATGCTGACTGGCACCAGCTAGTTTTCCGCCATTATAAAAAGCTAAACCATCAACTTGGCCAAGACAAATCCACAGAGCTATAAAATCCTGTAAGGTCAAGAGTGAATCTTGCTGCTCAAAAGCCTTTGTGATAATCAAAACATGGTGGTCAACAACATTGAACTTATTCAGGAGACAGACGTGGGTATCAGAAAGATTTTCAACAAAGAGATCTTCTTCATAGGGCAAAAAGGGATTGATATTTTTTTGTCCCTGTTTGACAATTGCGATTTTTTTGCGCTCAAGATCGCTGGAAATGCGAACAACAAAATTAATTCCCGAATTCTCGAGATATTCATAGGTAGTGGGAATTGGATGGAGCGCTCCGACAGCAAGAGCATGTTGATTCTGTCTGATAATTTTTTCCCAAAGCATCTTGACAAGTTAGTTGGTTAAATTAATGCAATCTTGATCTTGATCGAAACAGGGAAACTGAAGAACTCCAATATTTTGTATACCAGTATCTGGCGGAAAGATTGCCACCACATGGGGCACAGGCCTGGGTTTATAGACTACCTGAGACTTACCATAGTAGACCAAGTCTGCACTAGCTCCAGAATCGACCATCACTACATCTTTGAGACCAAGTTTAACCAATATTTTACCTAAGGCTACAGAGTCCAAGTTATCCTTGGTAACCCCAATTATTGGCTGACCGGCTTGGTTGATCCCCCAAAAAGCTCTGTTTCTGGGTACATCAAAAGCATAAAGATGAGTAGCTTCAAAGGTTTCCGCTGGTTGAGGACGAGAGTTTTTCACTAACCAAGCTCCGGCAACAAAAGCATCAGTAACAGTTGAATCATCAGCAGATTCAGCGAGAATACCACTAAAACTATTGTGAATATTAGGATCAAAGGGAATAAATTTTACCCATTTAGGACTAATGAGAACAAGAGGTCTACCTGTGATTTTCTGAATATCCCAACTATTACCAGGAATAAAAACCTTTTCATTTTGACTCAATACCGGACCAATCATCTCATTGGTATTGAGAGTCTTCATCGAAAAGAAAGTACCATCAAGAGCTGCTACAGCATCGGTATCCTGGATGATTTTGACAACCGAGGTCCGCACCGGTGCATGAATAGTTCCGGGTTTACCGCCTATAGCCATGATAATTTTTTTATTGTCAATAAGATATATTTCCTGTCTGGGTATACTTGTAAAATCGAAAGCCTGAACTTTTGTGGGCAAAGCCATACCTCCCCAGACAATGGAAAGCAAATCCTTGAGATGATCTTGATCAAAGCGCTCTATTTCCAGAATATCAGTCGACTGACCAGCAAATTCCGGTTTGAGCTCATTAGAGATCAAGGCAGCTTCATAGCCGGATTTGATGACCCAGTTTTTTACTCTTTCATCCAATTTACTGTTGGGATAGTTGAAGTAAAGAACTGACTTACCCAGTCTCTGTTCTAGGTTTTTTTTGGATGTCAATACTTCTTCTTTTAGATGAGCTTCGCTTAGGGATGTCAAATCTTCTGGATGGGATAGAGAATTATTGGCAATTGTAACTAGAGGATTATTGGCCATTTCCTTAAGCTCACTCCAGTTGAGTCTGTCGATTTTCCCTTCTAGCGCATTGATATAAACAGAAAAAATTGCAGGATAACCATATTGCTTCAAAAGAGAATATACATACTTATAGTGCCCAGCATAGCCGCCATCAAAGCTCAGCAAAATCGGCTTTTCTGGTAATGGCATACCTGTACCAAGATGCTTGACCAGCATATCCATACTTACAGGGGTTAGTCCGGCTCTTTTGATTGCTTCAAATTGTTTGGCAAGCTTTTCATTGGTGATCCCTGAACTACTATCTTGTGCGTTAGAGACATTGTAGTAAACAATTATGGGAACCTTTGCCAAGCGAGCATAAACATTGATCTGCGGAAAAGTAGCTGTTTCGGCATCTCCATTTTTATCTGAATTCCAGTTATTGGATATCGATTCAGCATCATAACAGTCGCTTACGTTGGTATCTTGGATGATGTTATATTCCAAGGTAAGACCCAATCCCATTTTATTACTGGGTGTTTTGTCAAATCTATCGCAGAATGAGACGCTGGAAAAATCAGCAGGCGCACTCACAACAGTCTGTTGTAGCAGAGAGAGCAGCAAAAATGCAAATGTAGCAATTACCACTAAAAAAACAAGAGTAAATATCCTTTCCCAACGCAATTTCATAAACCTTAATAATATAGAGTAATTTTACAGAATATAGGATTTTTTTTCAAAATAGGAGTTTGACTATTATTAAAGATACAGGATTGCGTCTGATGTGGAAGACTAATTTTCCTAGCATATATTGAATAATATTTCATTGGAATATATACTTATTTTTTCTAAATGCGAGAATTTTTGTTGCTGATTGTTAAGTCAAGAAAAAATTGAAAATATTTTGCAAAATCGGAGATATGTTTGTTTATAATGGGCAATGAAATAAATCTATTGGTAAACAATGGAACTTGAATATCCTGATGATCTGCAATATCTAGAAAGTCACGAGTACGTGAGAATGGAAGGGGAAATAGCTACTATTGGGATCAGCGCCTACGCCGTAGATCAACTGGGCGACATTGTCCATCTGGAATTACCAGAGGTTGGAGATGCAGTCAAAGTAAGAGAGAGCTTCGGTACTATTGAATCTGTTAAGGTATCAGAAGAGCTGTTTCCTCCTGTTTCCGGTACTGTAATCGAGAGGAATGAGACATTATTAGAATCCCCAGAGACTATAGCTCAAGATCCTTATAATGAGGGCTGGCTAATCAAGTTAAGGGTTAATAGTTTTGATGAAACCGATCTTGATGATACTCTCAATGCCAGCGAATATCGAATTCAAGTAGAAGGCGAGTAAATCAGTTGTCCATTCCCCTCGATTACCTCACCTATAGTATAGGATGAGATATTCCTACTTCTAAACCAATCTAGAACCTCTTCGACATTGGTCGGTGTGACAATCAAGGCATAACCAATGCCCATATTGAATGTATTAAACATCTCTAGTCTTGAGATATTACCCTTATGGGCAAGAAAGTCGAAAATTGGATCAGGAGTCCAAGTATTGGTATCTAGCCTAATAGACTGTCCTTTGTTCAGGCAGCGTGGTAGATTCTCAGGCAGTCCACCCCCAGTAATATGGGACATGGCTCGAATCCCGAATCCGAATCCAGCCCTTAAAGCTCCCAGCACTTCCTTGACGTAGATTCTGGTGGGACTGAGGCATATTTGAGATAAACTCAGTTCGTCAAAGATTTTCTCATTCCAATCCAAATTATGCTGTTCGACAATCTTACGCACCAAACTATAGCCGTTGCTGTGTAATCCACTACTGGCAAGTCCTATCACAATATCCCCGACTGAGACTTGCGAGCCATCCAATAGATTTTCTCTTTCAACAATACCAACTGCAAAGCCGGCAACGTCATACTCATTGGGCTTATAAAAGCCAGGCATTTCAGCAGTTTCCCCGCCTAAAAGAGCGCAGCCACTCTGACGACAGCCCTCGACTATTCCGGTGACCACCTCGGATAGCTGATCTGGATTTAGTTTTCCGGTAGCCAGATAGTCCAGAAAAAAAAGTGGCTCGGCTCCAGATGTCAAAATATCATTGACACACATTGCCACTAGATCTATTCCTATACTATTGTGACAATCGACAGCCTGAGCGATTTTCAACTTAGTTCCAACACCATCAGTACCAGAAACCAGGACCGGCTTACTATATCCTGCTGGTAACTCAAAGTATCCTCCAAAACCGCCTAATCCGCCTATTACCTCAGGTCGGTAAGTACTTTCTACGGATTTACGAATCTTGTTTACAAAGGCCCTACCGGCTTCTACATCCACTCCAGCAGTTCTATAGTCCATTTTCTCTCAATCAAAAATTATATTTGGGTCTAGTGCGAAGTTCCAGTTGTAAATTGTAAGGCTCGACATAATTGAGACAGGGAACCTTATCTGAACTTATATACTCGTTAACTAAAGGAGGGCGAACCGTAAGAAAAAGCTCACCATATTGAGCAATTGCCCGAAGTGAAGGCTCCTCTGTCCCTGTTCTAGGATCTAACAGAGGAATATTGAACGTACAATATCCTTGACGGATATCCCCTTGGGCTCTTACTTGGGATAAGATGCCATAATCTCTGGTTGTTACACCATTTAGACTGGTTACTCGATTATAGCCCCAGAGATTGATCTCAATAGCAGAGCAACTTGTAGTCGGCTTGAGAGGCAAGGCGGGATAAGGCAGTTGAACAATGCCACTGATCCCCGAGTTAGAACCATTACTCTGAGCCTTGGCTACCATCGGAAATAAAAACAATATAGCCAAAAGCACAGCAAAATGATTCAATTTATTTGACAAAAAAATATGCTTCATGCTTTCCTATAGTTTTATATCTCCATGATCTCATTATAAAAAGTATATAACCTATGACACTTCCTTTACCGCAAGTTCCTCTCTATAATCACTCCCTCTCTTCGATAGAAAATTGGTTGAGTGATCTAGGCTGTCAGCAAGATCTAGAGAATCTACACTACTGGACTGTAGATTATTCGGACAATCACTCAAACTGGAAAGCCAGAATAATCCTAGAAACCAAGGAAGTAACAGTGTGCTATCTAGGTGCTGCCGCTGATGGTTCTGATATCAGAAGATCATTTCAATATTCTCTCAGCAGGGAAGATATTGAAAATGCTATATTTTCAGGACCCTAAACCGGATTCATATAATCCTGTAGAGCCTTTACATCAAGAGGATGAGAACTTAAGGAGTGAAGGGCTGCAACTGTAGCCTTGGCGCCGGCAATGGTTGTTATAATTGGCAATTTATAATCAAGAGCCATACGACGAATGCTGCGACCATCACCTTTTCCATCCTCTCCATCAGGTGTATTGATAATAAATTGAATCTTTTGATTTTTAATCGAATCAATAATGTGAGGACGACCTTCATGCAGCTTATAAATCAGATCAACTTCTATACCGTTGTCCAGAAGAGTCTTTCTCGTTCCACTAGTAGAGACAATTTTAAAACCTAGATCAATAAGAGCCAAAACCACAGGAATAATTGCCTGCTTATGACGATCGCTGACTGAAACAAAAACTGTACCAGTTGTCGGCAGATTGACGCTTGCTGCTATTTCAGCTTTAGCAAAAGCCCGACCGAAGTCACTGTCTATTCCCATCACTTCACCGGTAGATCTCATTTCAGGACCTAAAAGTGTATCAGCTCCCGGGAATTTATTAAATGGCAGTACGGCCTCTTTGACCGTAACGTGTCTGACCACTGGTTCTTTCGTAAAATTGAGAGATTCAAGAGTTCTACCGGACATCACCAAAGATGCCATTTTGGCCAGAGGTACTCCAATAGTTTTAGAGACAAAGGGAACAGTTCGAGAAGCTCGCGGATTGGCTTCTAGGATATAAACCTGTTCGCCTTGAACGGCATACTGGATGTTCATTAGTCCAACTACATCAAGTGCCCTGGCTAAATTGGTTGTCCAATTGCGGATAGTGGACACAACATTGTCTGACAAAGTGACATAGGGAATAGAACAGGCCGAATCACCTGAGTGTATTCCAGCTTCTTCTATATGCTCCATAATTGCACCGATCACCACCATTCCTGTATGGTCACAGAGGCAATCAACATCTACTTCGATAGCATTTTCCAAGAACTTATCAATCAATATGGGATGATCTGGCTCGACCTGAACAGCATAGGTCATGTACCGCTGTAGCTCTTGATCTGAGTAAACTATCTCCATGGCTCTGCCACCTAGTACGTAAGAGGGTCTAACCACAACAGGATAGCCAATCTTTCTAGATACATTGAGAGAATCCCGATAGTTCCTGGCAATCCCATTAGCAGGCTGAACAATGTTCAAGTCATGCAAAATCTCTTGAAAACGCTCCCGATTCTCAGCCTTGTCAATGGAATCAGGTGAAGTACCCCAAATCTTGGTTGGCAGATCGCAATCGAGAGATGTTAGATATTTTTCAATAGGGATAGCCAGTTTCAGTGGTGTCTGTCCACCAAATTGAACAATGATTCCATCTGGTCTCTCTGCTTCAATAATGTTGAGAACATCTTCTCTAGTGAGAGGCTCAAAATAAAGTCTATCACTGGTATCGTAATCGGTTGATACGGTTTCGGGATTGGAGTTGACCATGATTGTTTCATAGCCAGCAGCACTGAGTGAGAAAGCGGCATGACAACAACAATAGTCAAATTCTATCCCTTGACCTATGCGATTTGGACCACCTCCAAGGATCATCACCTTGGATTTGGTAGATGCAGTTACTTCAGTTTCTCCGCGTTCGTAAGTGGAGTAGTAATAGGGAGTGGATGCTTCAAACTCTGCAGCACAGGTATCAACGGATTTGTAAACCGGAATCACCCCAAGTTGTTTGCGGTATGTGCGAACACGATCTTCATTTGTATTGGTGGCAAAGGCAATCTGGCGATCGCTAAAGCCTTTTTGTTTGACCTGCCACATGGCTTCATCGTCGATGGATTCCAATGGAGTTTGTTTGAGGAAAAGCTCAACTTCAAGGAGATCCTGCATTTTATCTAAAAACCAGATATCAATTCTCGACAATTCATTGATTTCCTCAACTGTCATACCCAACTTGAGCGCTTGATAAATGACAAAGATGCGCTCAGGGCTGGGAGTTCTCAAGCTGGATTTGATTTGAGAAAGATTAGGTAAGATCTCCTCAATGTCGCAGCCAAAGCCAAAGCGACCTATTTCCAAGGATCTTAATGCTTTCTGCAAGGATTCCTGGAAGGTACGGCCAATCGCCATAGCTTCTCCTACTGATTTCATTTGAGTGGTAAGAGTCGGTTCACTTCCAGGGAATTTCTCAAAAGCAAAACGTGGTACTTTGGTGACTACATAATCTATGGTTGGCTCAAAGGAAGCAGGGGTTTTTTTGGTAATATCATTGGCAATCTCATCGAGAGTATAGCCAATTGCCAGTTTGGCTGCAAATTTGGCAATTGGAAAACCCGTTGCTTTGGATGCCAAAGCAGAAGATCTAGAGACACGGGGATTCATTTCAATGACAATCACATCACCATTAGCTGGATTGACTGAAAATTGGATATTAGAACCACCGGTTTCTACACCTATTTCACGAATGATGGACTTAGAATAGTCTCTCAATCTTTGGTATTCTTTATCGGTCAAGGTTTGGGCAGGAGCTACGGTGATTGAATCGCCAGTATGAACCCCCATAGGATCGAGGTTTTCAATTGAGCAGATGATCATAACGTTGTCAGCCAAATCCCTCATTACTTCGAGTTCATATTCTTTCCAGCCAATGAGAGATTTCTCAACAAGAATCTGAGAATTGGGAGAACAGTCTAGACCATAGGCCGCCATTTCCTCATATTCTTCCTGGTTGTAGGCGATGCCTCCCCCAGTTCCCCCAAGTGTATAAGCAGGTCTGATAATCAGAGGATAGGAACCAATTTGCAGGGCAATAGACTTGGCTTCATCAATATTGTTAGCAATACCGGATGGGCAGATAGGTACTCCAATCCGGTTCATGGCGTTTTTAAAAAGTTCACGATCTTCTGCCATCTCAATTGCCGGTAGCTTGGCACCGATCAATTCAACTTTGTACTTTTCTAAAGCTCCATTTTTGGCAAGAGCTACTGCCAAATTCAATGCAGTCTGTCCACCCATAGTAGGTAGCATTGCATCAGGGCGCTCTTTAGCGATGATTTTTTCTACTATTTCAGTCGTAAGAGGCTCTATATAGGTTCTATTAGCCATATCAGGATCAGTCATGATAGAGGCAGGGTTAGAATTAACCAGGATCACCTCATAACCTTCCTCTCGCAACGCCTTGCAGGCTTGGGTACCTGAATAGTCGAATTCACAAGCCTGTCCAATTACGATTGGACCTGAACCTAAAAGTAAGATCTTTTGTATGTCGTTGCGGCGTGGCATAATTTTATCTTTTTGTGGCTTGACTACCAAGCTGCAATCATTTTTAGTGTATAATTATAACATATTTGGTTTGATTCTAACTAAAGTCTTTTTTTCGGCGCTTTGCACCCAAATCTCAAAACACAATTAATAAACTCATTGATCTGGCAATCTTAATTAGCTGTCCATTACATTTCCGCAATTGGTTTGCTTATTGCTGTCATTTTACGTCCTAGTCTGGATGGTTCTTGAGTTTTTGTGTTTTTTGGTTTCACACAATACTGTAAGGCAGCTTCATTGGCAACTGATGTACTTCAAGGACTTGAAGTTCGTTAAACTAGAGATAGGGGTTTGGTGCTGAATATTGCTTTACTTTGATTTCAGCTTATTGTCCGCTCCCTTTTCTGTTATTCCTTAACCCGAACTGACGTTAAGATAGTAAATAGCTAACTAGGATGATCTCTTATGTCTTTCCAAAATGATCCAAGCAATTTAGAATTAGCCCAGTCTCTAGCCCAACGGATGATCATAGAACCCAACGACTGGCATCGACTCAAGGCGAATCGTCAGGCGCAATGCTTACAACAAATAACAGCTGGACTAGTCTTCCTACTCAAAGGAGAACATCTTGAATCATTAACCAGGCTAAGGCAGGCTGTTGCTTGGCTCGAGGGCTCTATCTCGCCACCGCCATGTCCAACACATGGTCAAGTCCAGACAAAAAGAATCGAGAAGTCCTAAAATTGGCCGATGGCTTACTGATCTTCTTGTAAAGTGTCAACTGACCAGTATTACAATCCCAGCAAACCTTATCGAAAACCTTTGCTAATATACATAGTCCCCTACCATTTTCAGAATCTTGGGGGGGGAAATCGTTGCAATCAATATTATTAATCTTGAATTGTGAAACGTCCATAAAACCCTGATCAGAAATAACCCAAAGCAGAGTATTTCTAGTTGCAGAAAATTGAACGCAAACCGTCTTACCAGGGTCTAAACTATTGCCGTGACTGACAGCGTTGACTAGGGCCTCCTGTAAGCCGAGCCGTAAATCATCTCGCATTGCACAGGGAATAGAAAGTAGAAGTATGTCTAAAATCGGGTGGAGATAAAGCGTAGAAGCAAAACTGATCTTACTGCAGATTTTCCCGCTAGGCGGGATAGAAATCGAGATCACAGGACATCCCCTAAATTAAGGTTTTAGTTAGTGGTCTTGAATGGATTCTATTTAGACAGAATTAACAACTGCACCCTTTATATAATCCGATTTTAGCATGATTATTGTGCCTTCAAAAATACAATAGATTCCACATGAGTAGTCTGCGGGAACAAGTCAGCACTCTGAATGCGAGTGATCTTATAATTCCCTGTTTGAGTTAAAAGCTTGAGATCCCTTGCTAGAGTTGGAGGTTGACAACTTACATAGACCAGGCGCGAGGCCATTATTTGACATAACTGTTCAATTACCTCAAAAGAACAGCCCTTGCGAGGTGGATCCAGAATTATCACATCAGGTTTAATCTCTAGATTGGGTAGAATTTCCTCAACCTTACCCTGATAGAAAGTGACATTATCAATCTGATTTGCTTGAGCATTGTAATATGCTCGCTCAAGAGCAGACTCTTGGATTTCAATTCCGATTGCTTTAGCGACAAGACGGGCGATTGGTAGTGTGAAAGTACCTATTCCACAATAGGCATCTAAAACGGTCTCAGTTCCTTTTAGCTGGAGTTCTTCTATGATTATTTTCAACATCAATTCAGCCATCTCTGTATTGATTTGAAAAAATGTATCAGATCCCAGCTGTAATTCCAAATCGGCAAATATTTCTCTGACGTAGGGTTTACCAGAGACAGAGTAGGTTTTTGGTCCAAATATCCTATTGCCCTTGCTCTGATTGATATTGAGATTTACCCCTATCAAGTTAGGGTATTTTGATAACCATTTTTCTGCCTGTTCTTGCAAATCGGGTACATTTCCATCCGAAGAGACCAGGGTCAAAAGAACTTCACCAGTCCTGCGTCCAATTAACATAGAAAGATGTCGTAGGAGTCCGGTATGCGTTTTTTCATCATATATGGACCAATTACGCCTTTGGATATCTTGTTTAATTTCAGTTAGGAGTAAATTAAAATGTACGTCTTGGACAGGACATTGATTTAGATTGACTATATGATGACTTTTTGATTGATAATAGCCGGCCTGCAGCGCCCCCGACGCCGATCTTCCAAGTGGGTAGGTCACCCTGTTACGATACCCTAAAGATTCTTTTGATTTGAGAATTGGAGAAAATGGCAAATCGTCAATAACCAAGCCACCAATTCTTCGTAAAGCTTGCTTGAGATGATCTTCTTTTAGTTGACCTTGGTAAAGATCACTTATATGTTGCCACTGACACCCACCACACTTGTCGGCAACGATGCAGCGAGGACGTTCTCTATATTGTGAAGGACGTAAGATTTCCAAAACCACAGATCGGGCATACTCATCTTTGAGATATTCTAAACGAACTCTGGCTAGATCACCGGTAACTGTATTGGGAACAAACACTACCCTGTCTTGATAGCGACCAACTCCCTCGCCACTATTGCTGACATCGGTTATTTCAAGTTCAAGAACTACGCCTTGTTGCCACATATTATTTATTATCCAAAAACATAAAGGAGGCAGATATACATCTACCTCCGAGTAAAATAGCCCCAAGGGAATTCGAATCCCTGTCTTCTCCGTGAAAGGGAGACGTCCTAGGCCTCTAGACGATGGGGCCAAGCTCACATTTTCTTATTGTAAAGCCGATCTTGATTTTCTGTCAAGTAACTTGCTAGGGTAATCAGGGCAATCGCACACTTTTGTTAACATTATACCTACCTTGAAGGAGTTAGAAGATATATTTGAACTGTCAGAATGGAAACAAACTCAATTCTATAAAGATACAAAACTTGAAGGTCTTTAAGAGGGTAAATTAAAAACAATATTTGCTCACAACCCCAAAAGCCCCTGTCTCCTTGTGGGATACCTGATTTAGGGAGAAGCCTTTAAGCTCTTTTCTTTTTGAGATATCTCAAACCAATAAATAGTGGCACACCCAACATGAAGCCCTGTTCCGGGGAAAATTCAAAGGGGACGGTTGGTTGCGGTGGGGGTTAGTTTGGATGTTAGGATGACCCAATTATCATCCTGATCATAGCTATACGCATACGGTCCACTCGACCCAAATACCCTAGTATTTTTTCCACTACTTTTGGCATATTCAAATCCGTTATCGTTGACCAATATCGGTGAGCTACTTGTTCCGTTCCACTTGATGGTTTGCGATGCAATACCCCAATAATTTGATAAACCAGTAATTGTCTCTGCCGAACCGCCATTAGGTGTATACGTTCCTGCAATATCCGATATTGTATATATATCTGTATCTGTGGTGTTGAAGGTAGTTCCGTCGGTAGTGAACGTCCCGATAGCTTGTCCACCATAATCATCCGTATACGACCAGTTCCAAGGCAGGGCATGTGTCGGGGCACAAAGTGCGAGGCTGCTCTTTCAAAAAAACCAGGTTTTTGGAGTGACATTGTTTGCTTTTTTAAAAAGATTTACAAAGGAAAAAAAATAGATTTAAAAAGCTGTCGTAATTGAAGCAAAAGAATTATATTTCCTATCTTTGGATTTAACTGTGCTGGGTAAGGAGTAGTTTTCAGCTTCTCCTTAATAGCAGCATATTGCAATGAATTCATTGGCTTTCCATCTAGGGGAGAGCGAGCCGTTGTGACCACCTCCGACCGCAGAACTTCTTCAGGGATATCTTCAGGAGGAGGTAAGGACAAAGCTTGTAAAGGCAAGAAATTAAAAAGTAAAACTAATCCAAAGATTAATTTAGGGCGTAGATGTCTGTTCCGGGGAATCTGTCTGTGTCTGTGGCGGGAGTGATGGCTGTGGGGGTGATGGCTGCTGCTGTGGTGTGATCTCCTTGAGCCATCTGACGATCTCTGACTGGGCGATAGTATAGACATTACTAGAATGATGTATCATTTGAGCAATACGTATGGCCTCCCGATAGGAGGATTGATCTGCTCGATCCCGAGCTAAACCGAGAAGTTGGCTACTCCAGAGCTCAATAGCGCTTTGGGCCTGAGGATTGGCATCCGAATAAGCGGGTATATCCTCTGCCAAACCAATTGCCCGGGCAAGATTCCCCGGGGTTCTAGATGAGGCTATTTCATAAGCCCTATCCAGGTTATAGCTTGAGTTCATTTCTCTGTGCCAATGCCTAATTTTTGCTTGGATTTGTTCATAAAGAGGATGACCAGAAGGTATTCTCTCTGCTGTTGCTATTGCACTTGGATAATCCTTGTTATTGGCTAAGTAATTAGCTCGATCAACAATTGGTTGGTCTTCAATATTGTAGATTTGTTCTTGCCAATAAGCTATCTTATGCTGAGCTTCGCTAAAGAGAGCCCTTCCAGAATTAATAGCTTGAGCTTGAGCAATTGCCAACCTCAAAACCGAAACATTTCCTTCTCCAAGGCGAGCGGTTTGCTCAGCCCGATTGAGAATTGGCTGATCTTCTATTGTTTCAATAGATGCCTGCCATTTGTTCATTAATTCTTGGGCTTGATGATAGCGAGGATTATTCAAAGGAATCAGACTGAGCTGAAGAATGGCATTTTGATAGTCATCAATAGTACCCATGCTGGCCAATTCATTGGACTTACTGATAAAGACAAGATCACTGGCTTCTAGTTGCCAACGATCTATAAAGGATCTAGCTTCGCTATAGAGCCTATCTCCAAGCTGGATTTTTTTCATAGCATCTATAGCATTTTGAAAAGAATCTGGATTATCTGAAGAAGTATCTTCTATAGCAGTAAGGAAAATGTGCCACCTGTTGATTTCAGCTTGGAAAACTTGACGATTCCCAACTGAATTCACAATAGATTGAACCTTACTCCAGTTTTTTTGAATAATATTACTATCTACGAGATCGACTACATTGTATTTATTTTTTTGAATGAGTTCTTGAGCCTGCTTATAAACATAGCTATCAGGAGGAATTTCACTGACTTCATCTAATGCTTTAAGCCAGTTTTCCAATCCACCCTCTTTAGATGCATCAGAAGCTAAATCAAGTTGTTCATGTTGTTGTTGGGCTAATTGTACTTTTTTTATAGCTCCATTGTATTGAACTGTTGACCAGTATTTATTTTTTATATTTAATATCTCAACAGCCAATCTGAGTGCATATTCCCAGTTTGACTGTCGCAGCTGATTATCTATTTGGCTTAAGTGATCTGTGCCGATCTTCCAGATATCTTGCCATTTAACGATCCTCTTTTCTGCAACTTGATAAGATTTAGAAAAAACCGGGATTTTGTGGGCAATCTCTATTGCTTGATTCATATTTCCATCTTGAAAGTCTTTCTCTGCTAGATTGAGTAATTCTGTAGACCACTGCTCTAAAGAACGATCTATTTCTGGCCTAAGGGCATGATCTTGAGGGAGAGATCGTACTAACTCAATTGCTTGAAGCAAACTTTCTAAAGTACCATGCTGAGCATAAATCTGCGCGCAGTAAATTCGCAAAGAAGCCGAGGCTGTAGGCCAAAAAATTGTTGAACAATTGGGTGCTTTTGGGACAAGGAAAAGATTGGAAATTGCAGTAAATCCTAAACCTCCTGAAACAGCAATCGAGAAGACAGCCCAAAACTGCCAAGGAAGCTGTTTAAATTTGGGACTTTTTTTCTTGAGCCAGGTTTTGATTGTGAAAGGGTCTGGAGGTATTTTCTTATTAGAAATCACTTTTGAGCAATTGGTTGAGTGTGAATTAACTGAAATAAAAAATATGGCAAATATTTAAAGGGCGGATCTTGTTTTTTCATTGATATCTGCGATCAATTGTTCTAAATTTTCAACATTAGCAGTATACACATGAGAACAAAACTGACAGATTGCCTCGGCTCCTTTGTCTTTTTCAATCATATCTTCTAGTTCGGCTACGCCCAAAAGCCTGAGAGCGCCTAACATACGCTCAAAAGAGCATCCACACTTGAATCTGACTAGTTGAACTTCGGGAAAAATATTCAAACCTAAATCTGACAGAAGAATTTTCATTATCTGTGTCAGAGTCTTACCTTCTTTCAAAAGGGTTGTAAAATTAGCCAATCCTTGAATACGCGACTCCAAAAGACTAATTAGCTGTTCATCCCTAGAGGCTTTGGGCATTACCTGGAGCAACAATCCACCTGAAGCCACAACTCCTTCGGCCCCTACAAACACACCAACCAACAAAGCTGAAGGGGTTTGTTCCGAATTGACTAGGTAATTGACAATATCCTCGCCAATTTCTCCAGAGACTATTTCTACTGTGCTTGAATAGGGATATCCATAGCCTATGTCTCTAACCACATAGACATATCCATTCTTGCCAACAGCAGCTCCGACATCTAACTTACCTTGAGCATTGGGTGGTAGTTCGATATCGGAATTGCCGACATACCCCCTAACCGTACCATCTAGTCCAGCATCTACTAATAAACCACCTAAAGGACCATCGCCTTTGATGCGAATATTAACTCTAGAGTGTTCTTTTTTCATGCTCGAAACTAGTAAGAGCCCTGAAGCCATTGCTCTACCTAAAGCTGCTGTTGCTACATAAGATAAACCATGTCTGCGTCTAGCTTCTTCTGTTAAACTTGTAGTAATGACTCCTATTGCTCTGATACCACCTTCGGCAGCTGTTGCCCGAATTAATTGATCGACCATTCTGTCTTAATTTATATTAGTTTGATAATTATTTAGAGAGAACAACATCTTCCTTGACAGAGGAAAAAAATCTATTCTTGACGGTTGTAGTTAAAATATGTGAAAGTAACCCGATTGGACCTGCAAACAGGCATAGAGCCAAAGAGTGGAATACCGGGGTTTTGGTATCTTTCCCGACTAGATATATATAACGCCCAAGAAATAAATCAATCACCAGAAAATGAACCCAGCCAGCAAAAATGATTTTTTCCTGTCCAAATACGCTTGCCAGATTCGTTAAGGTGGGGTTGGCAAAAATATCAGCCGATTGAGCATCCAATCCTGTTGCAAATAGATAAATGTAGAGGACAATCAAGGGAACAAACAATAGTAGAGAGTTCATTAGTTTCTGCGTGAAGTCCCAACGTGGCAAGAAGATCATCAAAATCCAAAAGGGCAAAACATATAGGTTGGCAATGTTGAATAGAATAGACAAATGTGACATGAGAACAGAGAATCTTAAATATTTTTTAATCTAACTTAATATAACGCATTCTCGGTTTACTTGAGCTTTTGAGCATTAAACAAAAAAAGGGCAGTTGTTGCCCCTTTTCC
>CAIPYC010000172.1 GCA_903869185.1 uncultured cyanobacterium
AATAGGTTAAGTTGGTTCATTATATCTAAGGGTTTGTTTGATGTCTAATAACTTTCTATCAAACCCTTTTCCTGTAATCTTTGCAACTCTTTTCTACATTTTTTGTCCCGTACCGAGTTCTTTGAGACTATAGTGATGATTTTCTATGCTTTCTCGTCAGTCTTCTTTTCGTGGCATATTGCTCTCTAGGCTATTGTTAGTTAGTCTACCAATTTTATTAATTGGCATATATGTGACATATTTCAAGGCATATTCAGCCTTCTTAAATTCAGCAAAATATAGCTTGACAGGTAGAGCTATCAGAAAAGCCGACAGCATCAAAGAAACTATTTATTATTTGCGCAGCAATTTATTGGCAGTAAGTTCGAGTTATATCTTTCAACAACCAAAACAATCAAAGTCAACATATCAATATTTTATTGATGAATTACATAAGGAATTAAATAGAGAATCTAAAAAAAATATTTATTGCTTTAATATTACTCAATTCTCCAATAATGCAACTATTGCTAATAATTGTAACTCAGATATTGTATTTCCAAAAAAGAACACATGGCCTCGTTATTTAAAAAAGAAAAATACTATATCTTTAAAAGACATATATGTTACCACAGTGAGTCTCAATCAGAGATATCCAAACCAGCTTTATTTAAATTTTGCTGCTCCAATTTATGATCAACAGGGTAATATCAAATTCATTATAAATCTGGTAGCCAGTATCTCTGAATCCAGGAATAATCAACCTGGCTTTGAATCGGATTATTCAGTCATTATCAATCAAGATGGGATTATTCTTGCTTATCCTGAGGTAAATAAGATTGGCAATAGTATATATTTTGGCAATCACCAACAACGCATGTCTATTCTTTTAAATAATGCTATACAAGGTCAAAAGAATTTTATTCATTTAATTTCCAATAAAAAACAAGATAGAGAAATGATTGCTGGATATAGTTCAATTCCCAGTCCGATTACGGGTGAAACTAAAAAAAAATGGGTGATTTTAGCGCTCTCACCTCTATCTACGATCATTGAACCTCTTAAAGAAATTCAAGTAACTCTCTTTTATATGGTCTTTACCCTAGTTGTTGCCAGTGTTTTAGCAATGCTCTACATGGCATATGAATTAGCAAGACCTATAGAACAAATCAGAGACTATGCCCTTAGCCAAAATAATCTCAATTCACGTGAAGAACTTCCCAAAGATGGAAAGATTAAGGAGTTTAACCAGCTAGCTATTGCCATTGAAGATATGTTAAATCGTCTGCAAAAATGGGGCGAAGAAATTAAATCAGCCTGGCAGGAAGCAAAGGAAGCCAATGATATTAGAAATGAGTTCTTGGCGACCATATCACATGAGTTAAGAACACCTCTAAATGGAATCATTAACTCAATTAGGGTTGTTAGAGATGGTCTTTGCAACAATATAGAAGAAGAAAGAGAATTTTTAGAACAGGCTGAACTTGGAGCTGTTCATCTTTTCAAGATTATCAATGATATTTTGGATATCGGCAAAATTGAGGCTGGAAAAATGAATGTTGAATTAGAACCAGTTGACCTGGAAAAAAGCATCACAGAAGTTATCAATTTGCAAAAAGCAGCGATACAACAGAAGGGATTATTGCTCATTGAACCTAGTTGGGAATCTAAAATTACTGTACAAGCCGATCCCGATAAACTCAAACAAGTATTTATAAACATAGTTAACAACGCTATCAAATTTACAGACAGAGGAGAAATAAATATAAATATATGCACCGACCTTGTCGATAATACTGTTTTAATAACATTTCAGGATACCGGTATTGGCATTGAGCCAAAAGATCAATCTCGGCTTTTCCAACCATTTGTCATGGTTGATGGTAGCACTACCCGGAAATTTAGTGGTACAGGTTTGGGCTTGGCTATTTGCCACAATTTGATGCAACTGATGGGGGGCAAGATTTCACTTTTTAGTGCCGGATCCATGAAAGGAACTACTTTTTTGGTTACCTTAAAACTGTTTCAATTGTGTCCCTTTGAATCTGGAGAAATAAGAAACAAAAATATTTAAGATCCTAGCCTGCTGCATCGAACTCTTCCCAAATTTAGGGCGATGATCCATTGTTGTTGATTTTCAAAAAAGCATCTTTTGCCGCAGCTTGCTGAGATCCTTTTTTTGACTGTCCTTTGCCATGTCCCAGAATTTCTCCGTTTAACCAGACCTGTGCTATAAATCTTTCAGGATCTCCCTGTTGTGAACTGATTTCCTCAACCTTGTACTCTGGTAAACATTTGTAATTTAACTGGGACCATTCCTGTAGTGCGTCTTTATAATTTTCTAAAGCTGGATCTAGTAAAATTTCTGTGCTTTTATCTTTTAATAATGAATCCAACCAAGGCCTAATCAAGCTCATATCATTAGTACTAAGATATAGCGCTCCCAAGATCGCCTCAAACATCTCAGCTAAGCGGGAGGTTCTTCCAATGACATCTTTTGCACTTTGTCCTGACATCAAAAGAAACTGTTCTAAGCCAAAAGCCTCTGCCCAATACGCTAATGTCTTATCGCTCACTAGAATCGAACGAATTGCAGTGAATTGGCCAACATTGGTTTGTGGATACTCTTCCAGTAAAAACTCAGCAGAGACCAAACGAATAACAGCATCGCCCAAAAACTCCAATTGTTGATAATTATTAACTGGTGAATAGCTAGGATGAGTCAATGCCAAATTCATAAGATCCCACCTAATCGATCTATCATCTTCCAATCCTAATCTCTTTAAGACATTTTTTAGCTGGTTTATTCTCGCTGAATCTTTATTGTCCATTACTATCTCATGAAGTTCTTCTAGCTTGTCTTTCTCTAAAATTACAAGCAATCATATTCCTGATTTTCCCCTATTATCAGACGATTGTAAAACCCGATAAGGCATCTACATTCTGACGAAAAGCAATCAAGGCATGATTTGATTGATATTCAAGAAGACCATTGAAAATAGTCTCTGATATTTCAGGTGAGACAACAGTCTTGATCTCAATATTGGTGTTATACCCTACCAGATCACCTTGGCGGGTACCATGACTGCCAGATCCTTGAACCTGACTTAGGGTATAGCCAGATACTCCATTATCTTTAAGCAGATTGACAATGCGATCTTGCAATACGGTTTCTCCAATGATGATGACAAGTACTGCTGATTGAAGTGCTAAGGATGACATGTTTAACTCCTGTATGTATTTGTTTCGAAAATCTTAGAGTATTGACAAAATTTCTAGGATAGAGTCCTAAATGGATATCTTTATGCTAACTATTTTGAGTTACTCTTTATTGTTAAAATTCGAATTATTTATACTAAAAATAAGGGATTTTAGTCTATTTTTTCTGGAGATTAAATTCCACTTATTTTAGCCTTGTAAAGTACTGATTCACTGTGTTTGTAACCAACATACCGAATGGTCACTAAATCCCCTTCTTGGGCATTGCCTTCAAGAATTTCGTGGTAACGGCTTTCATAAAACACTTTAGCTCCTACTGAACCAATAGTCTCAACGTTCCATTCTTGCAGAAGCTTGCTGACTGGTCTAAATAATGGCAACAATTTGACAGCGGGAAAATCAGGATTTTGATTAATTGCAGAAGTAACAGTTGGCAATTGGATCAATAGTGATTCTAAGCTATAAAAAACAGACCTTTGAACTTCTTTTTTTATAGCCTCCATTTCGCTTTGCAAGATATGATATTCTTTTTTAAAATCTTCCCTCAACTTCACAATGTTATCTTCATCTTTTACTTCTTGAGTCCCAATTGTTATCGCAGAAGCATCACTTCCCAAAGAAGACAAAAGTTCAATTTTAGGATAAAATCTAGATGCCAATTCACTGGGAGAAACTTTTAAAAACCCAGAAAGCCTAAGAAATGTTTCTACATTAATTTTGGGTAAAAGTCCCTGTAAAAGACGATAAATTTGTAACATGGATATCGATGATCTTCTGCTAAAATCCTCCATGCTTGTAAAACCACCATTTTCAATCAATTGTAAAAAAGTTTCCAAATTTTGCTCATAGATTTTTTCTTGCATACTTACACCAGATCCATTAATAAAACAAGATACAATAGATTCTATAATATGTGCCTTAAATCAATATGACCACCTTTGCGGCGACTAAAACTGACTATGAAGCAGTAATTGGTTTAGAAACCCATTGTCAGCTTTCAACCAAGAGCAAAATATTTTGTAAATGCTCCACCAAATTCTCCTCTCCACCAAATACAAATATATGCCCAATCTGTTTGGGCTATCCTGGAGTTCTGCCGGTTCTCAATCAAGAGGTTTTAGAGAGTGCCATCAAATTGGGATTGGCCCTCGATGCCAAAATTACCCGATACAGCAAATTTGACCGAAAACACTATTTCTATCCGGATCTACCCAAAAATTACCAGATTTCCCAGTATGATTTGCCTATAGTTCAAAGTGGACATCTCAATATTGAACTATTTGATAAAAAAACAGGACATGTTACGTTTAAGCGAATTGGCATCACTCGAATTCATATGGAAGAAGATGCCGGAAAGCTCGTGCATGCCGGCAGTGATCGCCTCAGCGGCTCAACTCATTCGCTTGTTGATTACAACAGGGCAGGTGTACCATTACTAGAAATAGTCTCTGAGCCGGACATTCGTTCAGGGCTTGAAGCGGCTGAATATGTCCAAGAAATTCGTCGATTGGTAAGATTCCTGGATATAGGAGATGGCAATATGCAAGAAGGTTCCTTGCGCTGTGATGTCAATATATCAGTCCGCCCAATAGGCAATAGCGAATTTGGGACTAAGGTAGAGATCAAAAACATGAACTCCTTTAGTGCTATTCAAAAAGCTATCGAATATGAAATTGAGCGACAAATAGAAACTATCGAGACTGGCGGGCATATCACACAGGAAACCAGACTCTGGGAAGAATCTAGCCAAAAAACGATCAGTATGCGAACTAAGGAGGGAGCAAGTGACTATCGTTATTTTCCCGAGCCTGATTTACCTCCTTTTAAAATCAGTAATGAGTATTTACAGGATTGCTTAACAACTCTGCCAGAATTACCCGCTCAAAAGCGACTGCGTTACCAAAATGAATTTGGTCTTTCTGCTTATGATGCCAGAGTATTGGCTGACGAGAAAAATATAGGCGAATATTTTGAAGCGACTTTGAATGAAGGTGCCAATCCCAAATTGGTGGCTAATTGGATCAGCCAAGATATTGCAGCCTATCTCAATACCAATAAGATCTCTATCTCGGATATATCTCTAAAACCTGATAATTTAGCTCAGCTTGTTAATCTGATTGAAAATAAAACAATCAGTAATAAAATTGGTAAAGATATTTTACCAGAATTACTAATAAAGGGAGGTTCTGTCAAAGAAATTATCGAGAAGAAGGGCTTAGTGCAAATTAGCGATCTCGCCGAAATAGAAAAGATTGTTATGCAGGTAATAGCAGAGCATCCGGCAGAGGTGGAGAAATATCAAGCAGGTAAAGCAAGCTTGCAAGGATTCTTTGTTGGTCAAGTCATGAAAAAAAGTGGGGGCAAGGCTGACCCTAAATTAACTAACGAACTTATTGTCCGAAAACTTCAATCACAAACCTGATTTTGCTGCGATTTTACGATCCAGGGTGCTATATTTATAAGAGTAGATGCACCCTGATAATTTTGGAGAGTTCCTGAAAAAAGCTCTCCTTTTCTATTTGAATAGCATGAAGATTAAAGAACGACTCGATCTCTTGCTCGTGCTACTCAATCTAACAGAGTCTCGTCAGCAAGGACAAAAGCTTATCCTCTCAGGATCAATCAAGGTCAATGGGCAGGTTATCGACAAACCTGGCCACCTTGTAAGTACCAAAGACCAGATTGAAATAATCCAGAGAGCTCCCTATGTATCGCGGGGTGGTGAAAAATTAGCCAAGGCACTGGTTCTTTTTCCAATCCAAGTAAAAGATCGTATTTGTCTGGATGCTGGCATATCCACAGGCGGATTTACCGATTGCCTTCTTCAAGCTGGGGTAAAACAGGTATATGGAGTGGATGTTGGTTATGGTCAAGTTGCCTGGAGTCTGCGACAAGATTCCAGAGTAGTGCTCAGGGAAAGGTGCAACATTCGTCATTTGAGTCTTGACAATTTATATGGGCAAAACGATTGTGCGGATTTAGCTGTAGCAGATCTATCCTTCATTTCTTTGGAAAAGGTTTTGCCAAATCTTTGGAATCTTTTAAAACCGCCTCGTGAAATCATTTTGCTTGTTAAACCACAGTTTGAAGTTGGCAAAGATAGAGTCGGCAAAAAAGGTGTAGTGCGAGATCCTCAAGATCATAATTTGGCTATTAATCAAGTCAATCAGAGCGCAATACATCTGGGCTGGTCCTATTGTGGATTAACTTTCTCTCCTTTGACAGGACCTGCCGGTAATATAGAATATTTCCTTCATTTAAAACAACAGAGCCAGATGCCTTGTCTCAGTATAGAAAAAATCCAGCAGGTCACTACAGAGGCCTTCTGTTTCTTAAAAAGATGATTTGTTAAGTCTTCTTCCTTGGATCGATATCTGCTAGAAAAGTTCCATACAGGTATTTAGTGTTAAATTTAGGGTAATTAAAGAACTACCTAGCTGGATGTTACTAACCGATGGACTACTTCTCGACTACAGGCGCTGCGCACGAAGAGCACATTTGAATTTCTATGAGCCTCTTGAGAAACAACCAGAAAAAGATTTTTTGACTAAACTTCGTCAAGAGAGTGCGGCTCATGTCAAGTATGTCCTAGAGAATTTCTATCCTGATGCTCAGCACCCACATTCTCCCGAGCAAGATTTTATCACTAGAGCTAGGGAAACAGAGCAACTAATGGAAGAAGGAGTGGAATTTATATCCAATGGAAACCTTCTGTTCGAGGATTCCAGCAAAGGAATTACGCTACTAGGTTCGCCTCATCTTTTAATAAAAGTTGTGGGGGATTCCATTTGGGGAGATTGGTCTTATATTTCCATCAACATTCAGCTAGGTCGCCGCCCAAAGCCGGAATATAAATTGATTGCTGGTTACTACGCTTATCTCTTGTCAAAAGTTCAACAAAAACTTCCCGATCATGCCCAAATTATTTTGCGCAGAAATAATCATCATAGGGTGAATTTATCTGAATGGTTGCCCCGTATGGAAAAAGCTCTGCTTGAATGCTTAGCTGTTTTATCTATTTCCCAAGAACCGGAAGTATTTATTTCTCGGCAACATTGCAGTCTTTGTCATTGGTATACTCATTGCTATTATGTTGCACAGAGACAAAAACACCTTTCTTTAGTTCCTGGAATCACACCCAGTCGCTACAAGTCACTTCAATCTTTAGGGCTATCTACGCTTGATTCTCTAGCTGGTGCATCAACATCAGTATTAGAGCCAGTTTTTGGTACACAGGTTGTTCACTCGTTGAAATTGCAAGCTCAGTCTCTTTTAGAAAAACGTGCTTTTATTAAATCTAATTATCTACATCCTTTATTACTTACAGCGCCTTGGGAATTTTATTTTGATATTGAGGCAGAACCAGAAATGGATTTGGAATATCTCCTAGGAGTGCTTCTGGTCAATACTAAAACTAAGGAGCTTAAGTATTATAGATTGCTAGCTGAAGATCCTCAGCAGGAAGCTCTCATATGGATGCAATTTCTGAAGGTTATTGATCAATTTCCCACAGCTCCAATCTTTCATTATTCGGAATATGAACCCGAAACTCTCAAGAAGTTAGCACATCGCTACAAGAGTCCCACCCGGCTATTGGATGCTTTACTCAATCGTTGCGTAGATCTCCACCGCCTTGTTACCCGGACAGTGATTATGCCAGTAGAAAGCTATTCTCTTAAGTCCCTAGCTAATTGGCTGGGTTTTTTCTGGCGAGATCCTGGCATGAGCGGAGATCAATGTGTCTGTTGGTATGATGATTGGCTAAAGACCAGAGAGCGAAGCTTGCTTGATTCAATCGTCCGTTACAATGAGGATGATTGTATGGCTACATTCTATCTCAAGCAATGGTTACTGGACTTTTTAACCGACGCAAAATAAACTCTTACTATCGTTTAGAGCTTAAAGAATTTGACTTTTAAACCCAAATTGCTATAGATATGGGGCTTTGGTAAATACTTATCTCAATGTGCAATCCACTGGGCATCGCTGACAATAAAGATTCCACCGAGTTTTTTTAACAAAGGTTCTATATCCTTTGATAATTTTTCAACCATCTCCAGTTCATTAGAGATAATCATGATATAACTATTGGTCAATAGACCATCACTAGGATTTCCATGTGCTCCTGTACCGGAAATATTATTGATGATAGTAAAATTTTTTACTTGACATTTTCTCAGTATTTTTAATACTGGTGGCACTTCTACATCGCTAACTATAATTTCAATTTTCTTTACTGACTGTAACATAATTAAATTCCCAGCATTTTTATAACATACAAATAAATCGGAATCCCTACAA
>CAIPYC010000173.1 GCA_903869185.1 uncultured cyanobacterium
CTTGAACCATGAATATATGGTAGGTGGTTTTTCTTCGATGTTCATGTCTAGAAACCGTGTAAGAGAATGGACTCAACCGTCTTTCACAATTCAAGCGGGAGGAAGACATGCCCCGCTTCACCCTCAGGCACCAAAGATGGAGAAGGTGGGCGCTACTACTGTCTGACTTGCTTCAAGCACTCAACCTTGGACAGTATGTGGAAAAAATAAAGGCTGCGCTCGCTTAACCATATAACCCAAAATATTAGTTGATTAGTCTGATAGTGATTATTAGTTGATTTACTATTTCTACAAGCCCTGTGTGGCAAATTTGGTGTTTCAACTGTTTCAAAACTCACCCCAAAATGGTCAGAATTTAAGATATCTGGCGGGAGTGACCCAAAAACCTTGGGCTTGTCGGAACCCTCCGTTATCCTTTCTTTAATCTCGGACCACTGGAGGATGAATAAATTGAGTATTGGAACCCTTCTCACAGCCATTCGAGAGTCCTCGACCTCTGAGAAGGAAAAGGGCGATAAATTTGAAAAACTGATGTTGTCTTTTTTTCGAATTGAGCCAACATACAAAGCCCAGTTTAAGAGTGTCTGGCTGTGGTCAGATTGGCCAGGCAATAAAGGACTTCCTGACACTGGCATAGACCTTGTAGCCGAAAACATTGATGGCTCTGGCTTCACTGCAATTCAGTGTAAAAACTATGCACCAACAACAATTTTAGATAAGGCAGACATAGACTCTTTTTTTACCGAATCAGGCAAGGCTCCATTTACATATCGAATAATTGTAAGCACGACTAATCAATGGACAGTTCATGCAGAGAACTCCTTAAAGGGTCAAGATAAGCCTGTAAGGCGCATAGGAATAGATGCGCTCGCAAACTCCATGATTGACTGGGACTTACTTTCGCAAGAAAACGTATCAAAATTAAAATTAGTAGATGGTAAGAAACGTAGAGAGCATCAAAAAGAAGCGATTGCCTCTGTCTTAAATGGCTTTAAAGAGCATGACCGTGGAAAGTTAATCATGGCTTGCGGAACTGGTAAGACGTATACCGCCCAGTGCATCAGCGAGGATTTAGTCGGAGTCGGTGGAAGCGTACTTCTATTAGTTCCCTCTATTTTCCTTCTTTCCCAGACTGTGAAGGAATGGACAGCAGATTCAAGTATCCCAATAAATGTCTTTGCTGTGTGCTCGGATGCTACTGCAGGACGCCGTAGAGAGACCGAGGATTTATCTCTATATGACTTGGCTATACCAGCGACCACGGATACCAACCTGCTTGTTCAGAAATTTAAGCAAACCAAGTCGAAAGAAAAAATGAATGTAATTCTCTCCACCTATCAATCAATTGGAATTATTCATGAGGCACAAAAACTTGGTCTTGGAAAATTTGATTTAGTTATTGCAGATGAGGCTCATCGAACTACTGGAGTTACCTTGATGGGAGAAGAAGATTCATCTTTCACAAGGGTCCATGATGATAAGTATCTCAAAACCAGCAAGCGCCTCTACATGACTGCTACACCTCGAGTATATGGTGACTCAGCAAAGGCCAAAGCCGATGCAGCCGATGCTTGGCTAGCATCTATGGATGACTATGAGACCTACGGCGAAGAGTTCTATCGGCTCGGTTTCCATGAAGCGGTCACGAGGGATTTACTAACGGACTACAAGGTTCTTGTATTAACAGTGAATGAGGAAGCAGTTGCATCCGCATTTCAACAACAACTTTCAGATTCCAATCATGAACTAAAACTCGACGATGCAACGAGAATTGTGGGTTGTTTAAATGCATTTGCAAAACACGACCCGACCAATCAGTATTTCACGAACGACCACACGCCCATGAAACGCGTCGTGGCCTTTTCAAACACAATCAGTAATTCAAAGAAATTCAAAGAACTATTTAGCGAAGTCTCTGAGAGATTCAAAAGTTACACAAATAGCGACCTGGCTGTGAGCGTTGCTGTCGACCACGTTGACGGGTCCTTCAATTCCTTCAAGCGCGAACAACTCATGGGATGGTTAAAGGCTGAAGCGCCAAACTCGGTCTGTAATGTTCTTTCTAACGCGAAGTGTCTTACCGAAGGCGTAGATGTACCTTCCCTCGATGCAATTGTTTTTCTAGAACCACGAAATTCGATGGTGGATGTAGTCCAGGCTGTAGGACGCGTAATGCGTAAAAATGCGGATAAGAAATATGGATATGTAATTTTGCCAATTGGCATTCCTGCAGGAATCACACCAGAAGAAGCCCTAAGCGATAACAAGCGATATGCGGGTGTGTGGCAAGTATTGAATGCATTGCGTTCTCATGATGAGCGTATCAACGCCATCGTAAACAAATTGGATTTAAATAACGAAGCACCAGAAATGATAGAAATAGTTCCAGTGGGTTTCTCTGAGCCTGAAGAAACTCCAGCACAACAGGAAGATGGGGAAGAAAAGCCACGGGCTCTCCAACTTGAATTCCCACTAGAAGAAATTAGACAAGCCATTTTTGCAAAGATGGTAGAGAAAGTCGGTACACGACAATACTGGGAGAATTGGGCAAAAGATGTTGCTCAAATTGCTGAGCGTCACGTGGCCCAAATTAATGATTTCTTATTAAAGCCAAACTCCAAAGTAGCAAAAGAGTTCAGAAATTTTCTTCGTGGTCTTCAACTCAATTTGAATGAAGGAATCACCCAAGAAGATGCCATTGAAATGCTCGCTCAACACCTCATCACACAGCCAATCTTTGAGGCTATTTTTGGAAAATCTGGATTTGTCGAAAGCAATTCTGTTTCAAAGGTAATGCAATCAATGGTTGAGGTCCTTGAAGAAAAATTCGTAGATACAGATAAGAAAATTCTTGAAGGTTTCTACGCCGATGTTCGTTTGCGCGTTGAGGGTATTGATAATCTAGAAGGTAAGCAGAGAATAATCACAGAATTATATGAAAAATTCTTCAAATACGCTTTCCCTCGAACTGCTGAAAAACTAGGAATCGTGTACACGCCTATTGAAATAGTTGACTTCATTATCAATAGCGTTCAATCTGTTATGAACAAGGAATTCAACTCTGGACTTTCGGATAGGAATGTTCACATAATTGACCCATTTACTGGAACTGGAACTTTTATCGCGCGACTATTACAGAGTGGCCATATTGCGAAGAAAGATATTGCACATAAATATGCAACGGAAATTCATGCTAACGAAATAATCCTGCTTGCCTACTATATTGCTGCAGTCAACATTGAGTCGGTTTTTGGCTCAATCAACGATGGTAAATACAAGGCTTTTGATGGCCTCGTCCTTACAGACACTTTTCAAATGTTTGAGTCAGAAGACATCATGGATGACATGGTTTTCCAGGAAAATAATGAGAAGGTTGCAAAGCAAAAGAAGACTGACATCAGAGTAATTCTTGGCAATCCCCCGTACTCTGTTGGCCAAAGTGACGCTAATCAGGGAAATCAAAATATGAAGTATCCTGACTTGGATGAAAGCATTAGTAACTCATATGTAAAACTTTCTTCGTCAACTACCAGAACTTCAGTTTATGACTCTTATTTCAAGGCTTTCAGGTGGGCATCAAACCGGCTAAAGGAACAGGGAATAATTTGCTTTGTAACTAACGGTTCTTGGATTGATTCAAATTCTGCAGACGGCTTTCGCAAATCACTTAGTAATGAATTTTCAAGTGCATACGTATTCAATCTTCGCGGAAACCAGAGAACTCAAGGTGAACTCTCGCGCATGGAAGGTGGAAAAATCTTCGGTGAAGGTAGTCGAACACCAGTAGCAATCACGCTCCTCGTTAGAAATCCTAAGCATAAAGGTCCTTCAGATATCTATTACTACGATATCGGTGATTACCTTACACGCGAAGAGAAACTCAAGATTGTTTCTAAATTTGGGGAAATAGGAGATATCCCCTGGACTCGACTGTTACCGAACGATTCAGGAGACTGGATTAATCAGCGTGACGAGACTTATTCCACTTTTCTACCCTTAGGAGATAGGGATGCGAAGGGCAAGGAAAGTCAGGCCATATTCCGAATATTCTCAAAGGGCATTGTAACTAATCGAGATGCTTGGTCATATAACTACAGTCCAAAGAGGCTAAAAGAAAACATGAAAAGAATGATTGATAATTACAATAGCATCGTCGACGAATATAAAAAGTCTGGTGGGCCAACTGAAAAATATGTAAGAACAGACAAGAGTAAAATTTCTTGGGTTCAAAATCTAATCAAAGATTTAGAGAATGGAAAGAAAGCAGCATTTGATAACTCCGAAATTGTGCTTGGTAACTACAGGCCATTCCAGAAAATGTGGGTGTATAAGCAAAGGCAAATGATTTGGAGTCCTTACCGAACGCAAAGTCTATTTCCAGAAAAAAAGGAAAATCTAGTGATTAATATGACTGGCCCTGGCGCTGCAGTTGAGTTTGGTGCCCTGATTTCCGACAAAGTGCCTAATTTTCACTCTATGGATACGGGTCAAGGCTACCCTCTTTACTTCTACACAGATTCAAAAAGCAAGAACGATGGCGACATGCTTCTTGGAATGGATATCGAAGATTCAAAGATAGAAGGAATTTCTGATTGGGCTCTTGAAATATTCAGAGGAAAATTTGGCAAGAATATTTCCAAAGATGACATTTTCTTTTATGTGTATGGCGTACTGAGTGCCCCAGAATACGTTCATCGATATAAGAATGAATTAAAGAAGGATTCGCCAAGAATTCCTATACTAAAAGAATTTAAAGAGTATTCGAATTATGGAAGGGAACTTTCGAAGTTACATCTAAACTATGAAAACTTGACCAATGATTTTGTAAAAGTTGAAATCAGTACAAAAGTTACAGATTCAGAGAAACTTTATCGAGTTGAGAAGATGCGTTTTGGTAAGAGTGGTGACAAAACAGTAATTCTTTATAATCAATTCATAACTATTTCAGATATACCTGAAGAGGTTTTTACCTATCTAATTAATGGAAAGACTCCGACTGAGTGGGTCATGGATAGATACATGGTGAAAGAGGACCCAGATTCTAGAAATCTCAATGACCCAAATGAATATTCCGAAGACCCTAAATATGTCTTGAATTTACTTTTAAGCGTTATGGCTATGAGTCAAGAAGTTCTGAAACTTCAGAGTTCTCTACCAAAACTAATCATTCCTGAAGGCAAATAGTTTTTACTTTTTGCTAAACAATTTTCAATTTGCATTTGACTTTTTATGATTTCCGGCGTATTAATTACCTACACAACGTCAGGAGATAATCGCGGGAGATTCTCTATGGCATGCCGTCTGAAGAAC
>CAIPYC010000174.1 GCA_903869185.1 uncultured cyanobacterium
AACTAAAACAGTCTGAGTTGTCCCTCTAAATACTCCTAATGGCGTAATATCTGCCAGTTCATACAAAAAAGTTTTCCGAAACTCTTCACTTAAAGCAAAACTAGCGGACCACGCTGCTGTTGTGACTTTATTGTTGCCCCGAAAGGCTCTACCTTGCAAAACTACGCCTGGATCTAATTTGGTAGGTAAGCTGTTTTTAGGAGTTTTAGAATCACTATCTAGCGTTCCTACAGTACTAAAAAGCATCGTAGCAATTTGACTGGTAAAATTCTGTATGGCTAAGGCAGAACGTTCTTGAGAACCAATTACGCCAACTTGAATAGAGCGACCGTCTTGCAGTTCCACCAAAGTAGGAGCAGGACGACGGGCTAATTTAGCTATCCAGATAGTATTAAAAGTAGTTTGAAGGAATAACAGTGCTTGTAGTCCTAAAGTAGCCAGAACAAAAAGGGTCAGGACATTATTGGAAGAAGTTTTTAGAAAAGATTGAGCTTTGGAAATTTTTACTTTAGTTGGGGTAATGCCTTTTTGAAATTGAAATAACTGCATAGGTTGTTATGAGTATTAAAAATGGTTGTGAAGCTTGCTTTCTATCTCAAATAAGACCAAAAAGCACTTTAACAGAATTGCCAACTGTATTAGATACTGATGTCCAGACAATAAAACCACTACCAGTAGCTAACCCTGATGCCAAAATAGGAGCAAATAAACCGGCAAAAAGAGCAAACCAAAAAGGATCTCCTCCTTGTGAGTCAGTCGCTACCACAGCAGATAGTCCGACAATAATGTTGAAACAAATACGTGCAAACCCTATGGCAAAGAAACCCGTTAGCCAAGCAAAAATTGATTTAGGTCCATAAGGCAACAGAGAACCCCCTACAGCAATAGGTCCGAATAAAGCGGTAATCAATAAACCAGCTTCTAGTAAATTCTGATAGGCAATTTGCATCCAATACAAAACAGAAACCACAATAGGCATCCAAACAGGTTTAAGCAATCCAAAAATACCTGCATCTACTCCGTTGCCTGTAATTGCACTCCCAATACTATTAAGAAAGTTTTGAATACCATCAAGCCAACTCCCACCTCCAAAGGCACTCTTATAGTCATTAACAAGAGTTTGAGCTTGATTTACTGCTTGATTAAGACACTGTGCTTGTGCTTCACCCGTCAAAGAACGACAAGCACCAAAAGATACTGAAATCAAACCTTGCAAGGCTATATTGCCATTAGCTTGTTGATAGAGTTCATCCAGCTTTACTCCTGAAAGAGTAATAGCTAAAACTTGGGTATTAACTTGATTGAGTATACTTCTCAAACCTAAAGTGATTTGTGCTAATAACTGTCCTTGATTAGCCAAAAGGAAAGCAACTATCAGAGGCCAAATTAAGATAGATAAAGCATTAGGCTTACCATCACTCAAATCTTTATAGAGTTCAATTACCAGAAAAATCAGGGTTCCTACAGCAAAGATAGTTCCCAACCAACAAAGAACTCCATAGAGACTAGTCCCACCATTATTTAGGGATTGACCGAGAACATTTTGCCAAGTATTATTCCAAGACTGAGCAACACTATTAGCAGCATTAGCTCCAGCAGTCAGTACATTATTAAGAGAAGCACTATCCATAGTTTTTAGTAGTAAAGTAAATTTTTTAGTGATGAAAGGGGGTGGGGTGTACTTAAAACAAATTAGATTGAGCACTCAAATTAAGGAGAAAATAACCATCAACAGTAGAATTGACTTGATTTTCCCGATTTTGCTGATCTATAGAACGAGAAATATTAGCTAGGTTAACATTGGCTAATTGTGCATCTGTACGACTTCGCAGAGAAGATACTTGAGACATAGCAGTCATCACAGCTTGCTCGGCATTCATTCTGACTAAGGCTTTCACCACATCTTGTGTACTTGTATATCCCTGAGCTTCATCTGAAGTACTAGCAATAGATTGAACGACTTGACTAGATTGGTCGATCTGATTTTGTGTATCTTGTTGCCCATCAATACTGAGAACCGTTTGAGCATTCAAAGAGGTGGCAGCCCGGTCACTAGTATTTCCTATGTCAATAGCATAATATTCTGGATTAGAAAGAAATAAATCAGGACTGTCTTCTTCACTGTTTACTTGTTGTTGAATGTTGCTACGAGCTTTACCAATATCAGGTAATCCCATCTGTCCTGCCACACTTTTTAAAATGGTGCTAATACTATTAATGTTCGGATTGCCATTGACAATGCTTACGGTTGCTCTACACCATCCTGGTTCAGAAGGAGTAGCAAATAAAATAGGAGTTGTTGAACAAGGATCATTGATTGAATTTTGCAGCTTTGATATCCATTGAGGTACTGATGAAAGCTCAGGAAATATTGAGGACAACTGAGTCAAAATATTTCCAAAAATACCATTGTTTAAAAAACTAAAAATATTGGAAATATTGGCTCGAATAGGTTGAATATTTAAAGATATTAACAGTGAAGTACTGATGCCAATAAGGAAAATTTTCCGAGAAGATGCTTGAGATTGTTTAGAGGGAAGAAGATTACTATTCATTGATTTCACCAGTTATAAAAAA
>CAIPYC010000175.1 GCA_903869185.1 uncultured cyanobacterium
CAGTCCAATTTAATTTTTTACGTATCTCGTTTTTTTGTTGCTCTGAAATCGGGTAAAAACTTGTCGGATCAATGCCATAGTACACTCTAGCAATTTTCTCTGCAGGAATTTGTAACTTTTCAATAAGATCTCTTTTAGTTAGCTCTGAATTTGCAATGATGAGTCGAGCTGATTTTAATGCCCGTAGTTCATTCTTTAGAGATATTTTTCTGGAGATAGCCCCTTTGATCTTGTAAAGTTGGCCTAACCTACTATCGCTCTGATAGCTCGCATGAACATAATGAACCCAATTTATATCGCCCCATTGACAATTGCCACCATTAACTACAACATTACAACCCTTAGTGGACAATCTTCGGGCAAGCTGAATACCACTCCAATTGAACCAAGGGGAACTCAGCAAATAGGAATTGGCAATCTTGGGAACCTGATAAAATTTCAAATTCTCATGCAACAACAATTGATTTTCTGCGCCATATCCAAACAGATTAACCTGTCTCCCCGTTTTGGCTAGATAGTCAGCTAAGGCAAAATTAGCTCTATCCATACCACCAGTCTTGACAAAATCACCAGCAACCAGGAGGTAAGGTTTCATTTTTGAGTAAGTACTAAAGAGTCTTCTTGATTTGTCGCAGCGGTCCAAAGAGCTGTATTAAACAACCAAAATTCCAATCCTCCACCACTTGCGAAGACTGGGTAGCTAAAGAGACTTATAATAGTCCCCATACCCAGTCCGAAAATCAGAGCCGCCCAAAGCGAAAAATCTCCCATTTTGCGATCACCTGCGATTTTGAAAGTTCCTAAAAGTGCTGTTATGATAGCGTAAGAATAAGCCAGAATCAAAGGAATTCCTCCATCGTATAGCCAACCTGTCCATTGGATTTCGACCCACAAGGAGGGTGCAGTGGAATTGCTCCAATCTCCGAAAAAATAGTTCATCATTCCCCAGCGACCCAACCCAGCCCCTAAGGGATATTGCGGAAGTGCATCTATAGTCACTGTAAGAAAACCTCCTCTATGTTGTTGGTACACATCCGTAGCCGAGCCAGCGAATAAACTCATAATACGTCTGAGGGTACGTTGACCGCCGACGATGATTGCCCAGGTAAAAGTAACGAAAAAGAGAGCGCCCGAACCAACCCAGACCGTCAGAGAACGTGCAAATTGTCCGTTTTTGAACAGAACAAATCCCAAAAATAAAACAGTGACAACACTTAAAACCAATAAACTGCGAATTTCGCTCAAATACATACAAAAAAGACCTATTAAACAGGAACTCAAAGATAAGCCCTTGACCAATGGGTTCTTGTATCTAAGGAAAATAACAATTCCTATTACAAAAGCAGTGTATCCAGCAGCCCCAGCTCCCCCGGGATAATCAGTTAGCCCAGGAGGTCTAATCATCTTAGTTCCATTTGACAGGACAATAGATAGAGCATCAACACCAAAAGCACTATTGGCTACTACCTCAGAGATAGGAGGCATAAATTTTCCAGGATAGAGCACCTGTAGAACACCAAAGAATGCGCTAGATGTCTGGAAGATCCAAGATATCATCATCATACTTTCAAAGCCCACTTTTCTAAGATTTACCTGGGGTACCCAAAAAACTGTACCCAATATAGCCAGAGCAAAAACCGTCTCTGCTGAGGCTGAGGCAACAGAATTATTATATGGATGAAGACATAACTCTAATAGAAAAATTACCATGATGGCTCTGGCAGCATCGTAAGCCAAATATCTATTGCGACCATCTTTGAATTTATACAATAAATACAGGGAGAATGCATAGCCTATAGTCCTTACTACTGGGCGAAATCCGCCAAGACCTGGGACAATGAGCAATAGCCCAGCGATGTAGCTCACAGATAGGAAAGTATGAGCCCAAGTCCAGTTGATCCTTTCCCAAAAAGTGGGAGTAGCTGGGATAATACTTCTTGTTTTTGTAATCATTAGCTAAATTAAACCTCAGTAGAATCTTTATTGCAGTCTTTTGTATTGATTCTGAAGTATTGTTAATTGTTTTTCTGCTTCAGATAAAGAAGCTCTACATCCTTGGATCAATTCCGGTGGAGCTTGTTCGAGAAAACCTGGTTTATCAAGTCGGGTATTTAAGTTAATGATATCTTTCTCCAGTTTGGTCATATTTTTAACAAGTTTAGCCAATATAGGCGCAATGTCAACCAAACCCTTGAGAGGCAGTATAACCTGAGTGGTGCCAAATAGAGAGATCAGAGACTGACCAAATTCTTTTTCAAGAATAGTAACTAAAGTGACTTGGTCAACTTTGGCTAGATCCTGTATGTAACTGCTGCCTTCTATCAGCATGGATTTCTCAGCAGTACTTTCGGTCTGCAAGAAGATATTCACCTTGATGGCTGGCTTGATTGTAGCTTCAGCCCTCAAATTACGTATAGTACGAATAACGCCGATTAGAAAATTGAAAGACTCTTCCAAGCAGGGATCAAGATATAAGCTGTTGACCTCTGGATAGGTTTCGAGTGCAAGAAATTTCTGATTAAATTTGTTGAGAGCAGACCAGAGCTCTTCTGTAATATGGGGCATAAAAGGATGCAAAAGTTTAAGAATTCCATCTAAAACATGAGATAGAACTGCCTTAGCCACTGGATCTGACTTTTGGAAAAGGCGCGATTTAGTCAGCTCAATGTACCAGTCACAAAAATCATGCCAGACAAATCCATAGAGAACTTTTGCTGCCTCACCCAGTCCATAGTTTTCTATCAAGTTTCTAGTTTGCGCAACAGTATGATTGAAACGAGAAAGGATCCACTTGTCTGATAATTCCAAGGAATCCCAAGAGATTTGCAGGCTCTCGGGCGTTTCCCCAGATAAATGCATCATCACAAAACGAGAGGCATTCCAGAGTTTATTGGCAAAGTTTCGGGATGCCTGTACTGATTCAGATTCATTGTTTTTACGATTGTATTGAAGACTGACATCCTGTCCGGCTCCTGCCACTTCCCGGATCAGGGTATATCTTAGGGCATCTACTCCATATTTTTCAATCAAAAGCAGCGGATCTATACCATTGTTGGCAGATTTGGACATTGTTCTGCCCTTTTCATCCCTAACCAAACCATGGATATAGACATCTTTAAAGGGAATTTTTTTGGTCAAGTAAGTCGACATCAGGGTCATCCTGGCTACCCAAAAGAAAATAATATCAAAGCCTGTAACCAGTGTCGATGTTGGAAAATAGATACTCATCTCTTGAGTATCTCCAGGCCAGCCTAATGTCGAAAATGGCCACAATCCTGAGGAAAACCAAGTATCCAAAACATCGCTATCTTGCTCTAAAATTATATCTTCGCCGTATTTTTCTCGAGCAATAATTTCTGCTTCACTCTGGGATCTAGCTACAACAAAAGGAGTATGATTTACAATTGTACCAGCAGTTTGACTTACTACATACCAGGCAGGGATCTGATGTCCCCACCAGAGCTGACGGGAAATGCACCAATCCTTCAACTTGACTAGCCAATCTCTGTAGACCCTGCTCCAGCGCTCAGGTACAAATCTAGGCAAATTGTCTTGATCTAAATATTCTAGGGTGCTTAGAGATAGCTCTTGGGTCTTAACAAACCATTGAGTGGAGATGAGTGGTTCAACCGGAACTTTGCCTCTATCGCTATAAGGTACAGAATGGACATATTCTTCAACCTTGACTAAAATCCCTTCTCTTTCGAGTCTTTCGACTAGTTTGTTTCTGGCTATGAAGCGATCTTCACCAGCAAATGGCCCACCATTTTCATTGAGGGTTCCATCCTTGTTGAGTATATTGATTGAAGGAAGCTGGTGCCTTTGTCCCATTATAAAATCGTTGAGATCATGGGCAGGCGTGACTTTGACACAACCAGTACCGAAATCTGGATCTACCAATTCATCACCGAATATGGGGATCTCTCTGTTCAATATTGGTAAGGTAATGCTCTGTCCTATCAAATGACAGTAGCGTGGATCTTTGGGATTAACTGCTACTCCTGTATCGCCCAACATAGTTTCAGGTCTAGTTGTCGCTACCTCTAAATACCCACTGCCATCGCTAAGAGGATATTTCAGATACCAGAGTTTTCCTTGGATCTCCTGCATTTCCACTTCCAGGTCGGAGACAGCTGATTGGGATGCCGGGCACCAATTTACCATGTATTCACCACGGTAGATCAGACCGTCTTCATAGAGCCTCACAAAGGCTTCCCTAACTGCCCTAGAAAGTTGCTCATCCAAGGTAAATCTCTCTCTACTCCAGTCAGCCGAGAGTCCCAAGCTGCGCAATTGCCCTACGATAGTCTCGCCAGATAGTTGCTTCCATTGCCAGGCTCTCTCTAAAAAAGCATCCCTACCAACATCATCGCGAGTTTTACCTTCTTCTTTTAACTGCCTCTCTATGATTGTTTGTACGGCTATGCTGGCGTGATCAGTTCCTGGTAAACATAGAGTATTGTAACCACACATACGATGATACCTAACAAGTGTATCTATCAAGGCAGTATTGAAAGCATGCCCCATGTGCAGACTCCCAGTAACATTGGGAGGGGGAATAACGATAGAATAAATCTTATCTTTACCTGAGTAAGGATCTGCCTTAAAGACCTCATTGGACTGCCAGAGTTGTTGCCACTTCTTTTCAGTATTAGTGTGATCGTATTGTGGTGGTAAGTCAAGTTCAGTCATCTAAAATAATCTTGGTATTCTGGAGTCACTTAATAGATTCTGCCATAGTATGCTCAGTAATGAACCCTTCTTCTTGTCCAATGTAACCCAACATGCCTGTCTTCTCTTGCATGGTCTAGGTGGCGGCGCCTATGAAGTCAGAGAATTGGGAGAGTATCTTCACCAGTCCGGATATACAGTACAGGCTATAAACTATCCTGGACATGGTGAGGATATGATCAAAATGCCTCCCTCGTCCTGGAAACAATGGTATGAAGCGGTAGAGGAAAATTATCAAGAGCTTGCCAGGCATTATTCGTCGGTTTCTGTGATTGGCTTTTCTACTGGCTGCCCACTTGCTCTCTATCTTGCATGTCATTACTCTTTCAAAAATATAGTGCTGCTAAGTCCTTTTTTGGCGCTTAAAAAACCCTGGTATTCTCCCTTTAAGCTTGAGCATTATCTATTCTTGGGCAAAAAAATCATTAAGGATATACCCAGAATCAAATCGGATAGAATTCCATTTATGGGCTATTCAACTTTTAATCTCGATGCCGTTAGCAGCGCAGTAGAGTTAATATCTATAGTCAAGAGCAGATTAGCTGAAGTAACTATACCTAACGCCCTAATTATCCAATCACCTTATGATACGGTGGTTGAGCCTACTGAAGCTTATTTACTCTATAAAAATCTGGGCAGTTCTGATAAACAACTCATTTGGTTAGAGCGTTCAGGACATAATATCACTCTCGATGTCGAGAAAGAGAGAGTATTTCAAGAAATCCAAAACTTTTTAGCAAGGCATTCATGAAACATCTTCTTAATAAATTGCCTGTGCCCTATCTATTCTTGACTCCGGCTCTTGTGGTATTAATTTTGTCAGTATTCTGGCCAGCACTGCAGTCTTTCTCGCTCAGTTTTACCCACTATAATTACAATCTGACCAAAGCTCCTGATTGGGTTGGACTGGGCAATTTCCAGAAGATGTTAGTAGATCATGTTTTTTGGAAAACCCTAGGTAATACGCTTTTGATTTTGGCAGTAGCTGTACCGACTTTAGTCTTTCTCTCGTTAGCTTTGGCTATATTGGTTAATCAAAAACTTAAGGCAATTAGCTGGTTCAGGCTAGCCTATTATGTACCAGTTGTTATTTCTATTGTAGTAGTAGGTATTGCCTGGAAAGCCATTTATAGCACAGAAGGTACCTTGAATCATCTTCTACAATTGAACATTCCTTGGCTCACTAGTCCCAATTGGTCTATCTGGAGCGTGATGCTGGTGACTATCTGGAAGGGATTGGGGTATTATATGGTGATCTATTTGGCAGGACTGCAATCGATACCCCCGGAACTATACGAAGCTGCCGCTTTAGATGGTTCTGATGGATTGTTCAAGCATTGGGACATCACATTACCTCTAATGAGACCCTATCTGGTTTTAGTCGCGATCATTTCCGCTATTGCAGCTACCAAAACCTTTGAAGAGGTTTATGTGTTGACCCAAGGGGGACCCTATAATAGCTCTAAAACCATAGTATATTACATCTATGAAAAAGCTTTTAAAGAACTAGAGGTCAATTATGCCTGCACAATAGGCTTGGCTCTATTTCTCATTGTATTGGTACTTTCGATCTTAAATCTCAAGTTTGGAAATGTTCAAAATTAGGAATATCTTTCTTTGTATCTGCCTCTGTCTTAGTGTTTTTATCTTTGCTGCCTGTGAGCCAACAAAACAACAGAATTTAGTCAATACCAATATACTGAAAATGCTTTATTGGCAAGCTCCAACAATTTTAAACCCTCATCTTTCCTTAGGCAACAAAGATGGAGAGGCTAGTCGTATCAGCCTAGAGCCGTTAGCCAGTTATGATATCAAAGGTGTTTTAATCCCGTTTTTGGCAGCAGAAATACCCAGCAAGCAAAGGGGCACCGTTGCATCCGATGGCAAATCGGTTATGTGGCGACTAAAAAAAGGGATCAAATGGTCAGACGGAGAGCCATTTACAGCCAATGATGTTGTATTTACTTATGAGTTTATTGCAAATCCCAAAACAGGTTCATCTTCTCTAAACTACTACCAGGGAATTGAAAAAGTAGAAGCAATAGATAACTATACTGTCAGGGTGACTTTTAAAGAACCTAACCCTGCTTGGTCTATTCCTTTTGTCGGTCCTGAAGGAATGATTCTTCCTGCCCATATATATTCGAGTTATCTTGGACAGAAGGCATATCAAGCTCCTGCCAACATAAAGCCAATTGGTACAGGACCCTATCGGGTAGTTCAATTTAATCCAGGCGATTTGGTGGTTTATGAGCCTAACCCCTACTACAGGGATTTCAAAAAATTGGCTTTTTCTCGGATCGAGCTCAAAGGTGGAGGTGATCCTGCTTCTGCTGCCAGGGCAGTAATACAAACCCAAGAAGCGGACTTCGCCTACAACTTACAAGTTGAAAATTCCGTTTTACAGAAAATAACCAATTCTGGCAAAGGACAAGTCATTGTCACACCTGGTTCGCTGGTTGAAAGAATCCTGCTAAATCAGAGCGATCCAACCCACCTTACAAAAGATGGTGAGAGATCAAATCAGCATTATAAACATCCGTTCCTGAGTGATCCCAAAGTCAGAAAGGCAATTGCTCTATCTATAGATCGTCGAACCATTGCCAAAGAGCTCTATGGAATCACAGCAGAGGCGACCAACAATTTCTTGGTTGCACCCGACATTTATGCTTCAAATAATAATCCTTTGGAGTACAATCCTACAAAGGCTAAACAATTATTACAAGAAGCGGGCTGGGAGCTACACAATAGTGATGGGATCAGGTGGCGCAATGGTCAGAAAATGCATATGATTTTTCAGACATCAGCTAATCCTGTACGACAAAAGAGCCAAGAAATCATTAAAGCTAATCTGGCTGCTATTGGAATAGGGGTAGAACTCAAGAGCGTCGATTCGAGCGTGTTTTTTTCTAGCGATCCTGGTAATGCTGATACAATAGGCCATTTTTATGCTGACATGGAGATGTTTGCCACGGGCAACAGTAACCCGGATCCTACTGCTTATTTCAAAACCTATACCTGTGACAATATTCCTCAAAAAGCCAATAACTGGTCTGGTGAAAATTATTCTCGTTATTGTAATAAGTATTACGATCATCTCTGGCAAGTTTCCTCACAAGAACTTCAAGACAAAAAAAGAAAACAGTTTTTTGTAGCCCTTAATGATCTCCTTATTCGGAATAATATTTTAATTCCTCTAGTTCGTAGGTCCGATGTGGTAGGGATTAGCCCCAGGCTAACCGGTGTAGAGATAAGCCCATGGGAGCGGGATACTTGGAAAATAGCCCAATGGAGGTTTAACGGAAAATAAAATGCAATATTTATGGTCTATCTAGTAAAACGTTCTCTAGCAACTCTTGCCACTCTCTTAGCAATCAGTTTGGTGATATTTGCCATCGTTGCCTTGGCTCCAGGTGATCCTTTGAGTGAGTTTGCCAGCAATCCTGCTATTACCGCAGAAATCAGAGAGAATATCAGAAAAAGCCTAGGATTAGATGAACCAATCTTTTTGAGATATTTTAAATGGCTTTGGGCTTTTATTCATGGCAATCTTGGTTATTCCTTCAGTTCAAGAATACCGGTTCTGGATTTGATTTTCCAGAGATTACCAACCACCCTAGGCATTGTTGGGCTTTCTTATTTTCTCTCGGTATTAATTGCCTTACCTTTGGGGGTATTTGCTGCCGTCAAGCTTAACTCCTGGCTCGATAGAGTAATAACTTTCATATGTTTCTTGGGCATCTCCTTGCCAACGTTTCTGACAGGATTACTGTTAATATTCATTTTTAGTAATGAGTTAAAATGGTTCCCATCACTTTACAGCAGCACTCTGGAAGTTAGAGATCTACCGAGTTTAATAAATCAGATTAGACAATCTATTTTGCCTATAGCTGTTTTGATTCTTTATCAAGGTAGTTCATTGTTGCGATATGTAAGGGTTGCCATTCTAGAAGAACTCCCACAAGATTATCTACGTACTGCTCTAGCTAAGGGATTATCCCCAAACCAGGCAATCAGAAATCATATTCTCAAAAATGCCTTTGTTCCCTTGTTGACCTTGTTGTCCCTGGAGATTCCTGGAATTTTTACCGGTGCTTTAGTTACAGAGCAGATATTTCGGATCCCTGGTATTGGTTCCCTGCTAATAGAGTCTATCAACGGCAGCGACACTCCGGTGATTTTGGGGATCACTTTTACCTATGCGATCTTAATCGTCTTTTTCAGCTTCCTGGCCGATTCACTCTATGGTTTTTTAGATCCACGCATCAATATATATTATGACTAAAGAAAATTTTCTAGAACATCCCATCGTGAGCCAGAGCTTTGCCATCATCGATCAAGAAATTAGAGAACATACACTAGATCCTTGGCAATACCAAATCGCCAGGAGAGTAATTCATACTACAGCTGATTTTGAATATCTTGATCTGTTGCATTTTAGCCCTGGTGCCATTAATAAGGGAATAGCGGCATTACATTCAGGTGTACCTATTGTGACCGATGTTAATCTAGTCAAGCAAGGTATTGTCAATCTAGTTAAAAAAACCTTCAATAATCCTTTGATTGTAGCTCTAGAGAGTGCCCAAATAGCTGAAAATGGGAAGACTCGCTCCGAAATTGGGATGGAGATATGCTCAGCTGAGTATCCAGATGCGATTTATTTAATTGGCAATGCACCAACGGCTTTAATGGCTCTATGTCACAATGTTATTCATTCTAAGGTCAGTCCCAGCTTGGTAATCGGGGCACCTGTCGGTTTTGTCTCGGTGGTAGAAGCTAAAAAAACATTGAGCGAATTAGATCTGCCCCAGATTTTAGTACAAGGACGTAAGGGGGGTTCGACGGTAGCAGCAGCTATATTCAACGCATTATTGCTGTTGGCATGGAAAAATTCCCGAGAATTTTGAGGATCTTTTTTGGTAGAATCTAAGGAAACTAGTCACAGCCCCCAGCTTTTGATAAGATTGGTGAGGCTTTTACCAAATTTGATTAATGGCAATCGAAACTCGCGCGAGAATTGCAATAGATGCTATGGGGGGCGATCATGCTCCAGATGAGATCATAGCCGGAGCCATCAGAGCGGCCGAAGAGCTGGATGCAGAGATCATCTTAGTAGGAGATAAGGAGAAAATAGAATCTTTCCTTAGGGAACATACCCACTCACAAAAGCTCCAAATCATAAATTCTGAAGGATTAATAGAAATGGATGAGGAGCCTTTGACATCTCTTCGTCGTAAACCCAAGGCCTCAATAAACGTTTCCATGGAGTTGGTCAAAGAAGGCAAGGCCGATGCAGTAGTCTCGGCTGGACATTCGGGAGCTGCCATGGCCGCAGCCCTTCTCAAGCTTGGACGGCTCAAGGGAATTGATCGACCGGCTATAGGTGCTATTCTTCCAACGACTATGGCTAACAAGTCAGTTATTGTTTTGGACGTGGGCGCAAATGTAGATTGCAAACCCAAATATTTGGAACAATTTGCCATTATGGGCAGTATCTATAGCAAATACGTACTAGATATCGAAGATCCAAAAATTGGATTACTCAATATTGGTGAAGAACCGACAAAGGGAAACGAATTGGCCTTAAAAACCCATGCACTCCTGGAGGCAAATACCAGGATCAATTTTGCTGGAAATGCTGAGGGACGAGATGTACCGACTGGTAAATTTGACGTAATAGTTTGTGATGGCTTCGTTGGCAATGTTATTCTCAAATTTACAGAAGCGATCGGTGAGGCTATGCTTTCAATTTTTCGTGAAGAACTACCAAAAGGCTTACATGGAAAGATCGGTTCATCTATCCTTAAACCAAACCTCAAACGTATTCGTCAGAGAATTGATCATGCTGAACACGGAGGTGCCTTGCTCTTGGGTGTAGACGGTGTTTGTGTAATCAGCCATGGAAGCTCCCAGTCTCCCTCTATTTTTAATGCAGTTCGTTTAGCAAAAGAGGCGGTGGATAATCGTGTTTCCGAACGTATTCAGGCTTCTTATTATACTAATAACAACCATGTGGATAAAGTGGTTACCTCCGAGCAGCAATAAAGCAATCTGTTAATCAACTTTTTTTGTCTGGGAGCATAGTTTTGAAAGGACTAACAATCATCGGCAGTGGCTCGGCAGTTCCCGATCAACTTCTGAGCAATCGAGACTTGAGTGCCATTGTCGATACGTCTGATGAATGGATTGAGTCGCGCACAGGGATGAAGGAGAGATACGTATCTTTGTCTCAAGAGACCCTGGCTCAACTTGCCGCTAAGGCATCAATCAAGGCTATCTCTATGGCAGGGCTTACGCCTGAGGATATTGATCTGATAGTTTTGGCAACATCTACACCAGACGATCTCTTTGGTAGTGCATGTCAAGTACAGCGAAGAATAGGGGCTAAAAGGGCAGTTGCCTTCGATCTCACTGCAGCCTGTTCAGGGTTTGTTTTTGCCCTGGTGACTGCTTCTCAGTTTGTTCGCCAAGGAGTGTATCACAACGTCCTCATAATAGGTGCTGATATATTATCACGCTGGGTAAATTGGGAAGATAGAACAACTTGTGTATTATTTGGTGACGGTGCAGGAGCGGTTGTCTGTCAATCCAGTGAGACAGAAGATAATTTCCTGGGATTTGAGCTCTGTAGTGATGGCACTCTAAACAGTTCTCTAAATCTGACATATGTAAGCGAACCTCTTAATCTAATGGAGAATATAAGCGTTGGTTCTGGTGGTTATCAAAGCATCAATATGAAGGGAAAAGAAGTATACCGTTTTGCCGTAGAGAAGGTACCAGAGGTAATCGAAAAAGCTTTACATAGATCCAATTTGACTGTAAAGGATATTGATTGGTTGATTCTTCACCAAGCAAATCAACGTATTATTGATTCTGTAGCTGTCCGTTTGGGTTTAAATAAAGACAAGGTCATCAGTAATATCGCCAAATATGGCAATACCTCAGCGGGATCAATTCCTATTGCTCTTGATGAGGCAGTTGGACAGTCTTTGATTAAACCTGGGGATGTTATAGCTATTTCTGGTTTTGGTGCCGGTCTAACTTGGGGAGCAGCTATTTTCCGATGGGGGATTAATTATGGTTGATTGTTTATGTTCCATCTTTGCCAAGCTGCTTTGATGCCGATAAGAGCGCGGGCGCTTCCCTTGGCGATAGAACTGCCTTGTTTCTTAAAGTTAACAACACCTTGATCAATTTCTTTGACGACCTGAGTAGCTTTTTTGACGCCTGTATTAAGCTCATCAGTAAGTTCAGTAATCTCTTGACCACTAAGTCGAATTGCATCTAGAGTAGAAGGTAGCTCTTCTCTGAGTGTATCAAAAAGTTTCTCCGCACTGCGCGCAGCTCTGGCTAATTCAGTTAAGGCTGGAATAGACATAAATAAAGCCGCGCTCAAGCTAACGCTTACCAGTAAAAGAGAGATTCCAAGCCAAAATAGGGGTTCTGTCACAGAGTTTTTCAGCTATGATTTTGTTTTTCAGTATTTTCCGGCTCGGTTTCTGGTAAATCGGACCTGCTGGCCGCTATGCCTATTGCAACGGCATCTTTGAGTCGATCCCATTTTTGGGCAGCTATCTTGGATAGACGAAAGGTCTGTAGCTCTAAAGTGCCATAGAGATCTTCTGTTAATTCTGGCAGCGCCTGAGTAGACTTGTTCAAGATCTGGCGGATTTTAACCCTGTTGTCAGAAGTAAAAAGCATTCCGGTAACAGTACCAATAACTCCACCTACTATCAATCCCACCACAAATGAGTTATCAGCATTTTGTTTAGACATTTTTTCATCCTTATTTAATTTATTTAACTTATTAGCTTTTCTAAACCTTGCTCATCGAGAATTATTAAATTCTTCAGCTCTCGCTTGATCAATCTCTTCTTTTCCAGTTTAATCAACGAGCGCGTCACTGTTTCTCTGGCTAAACCACTTATACTGCTTAGTTCACGATGTGGAAGGTTTGGGATTATGAGAGCATCGCCCTCCTTTTTTCCCTGCCCTTGTGCCAAAAAAAGCAAAGTGTCTACTATACGGGCCAGGCTGTCTGACTCTCTAGCGCATAAGCGACGGTTAAGCTGTCTCAACCTTTTAGCAATCAAGCGGGATAATTGAATACCAGCTTGAGGTTCTGTATTGAGAAGATGGAGAAAATCCTGAGAAGGTATACTGCAGACCTTTGTTTCAGTTAAGGTAATCACATCGGTTGAACGTGGAATTTCATCAATAACTGCCATTTCGCCAAATATTTCACCATTACCAATAATATTTAGGGTAACTTCCTTACCTCCTGAATTATAGGTACGGATTTTAAGCCATCCATCCAATATGAAATAGACTGCACCGCCCCAGTCATTTTCTAGAACAATCACTCGATCAGCCGGATGTAAACGAGTCACGAGATTTATTGCTGCCTTTTTCGCACTCTCTTGGGGTAAATCTCGCAAGAAAGGAACAATAGATATTATTTGATCTTGATCTAGTTCTTTTTTTTGATCCATTGTTTATCATGATCTATATTAAAGTCAATAGGGATCATGCGGATTGTAGCGCCCAGATTTCGCCGCGCAGAATCATTTTAACATCTCGATGTTTGATTCTAGATGATTTGTTCTTTTCCTCGCATTTCTTCCAAGCTACGCCATCCTGGTAACCAGTCTGATTCTTGAGAAAGTTGTTGGGCATTGAGCCAAAAACGAACCTGGACATCACAAGATGCCACCATTTCAGCAAAAACCCACTTATCTTGTTTGGTCCTGTTAATTACCTGAAAATGTCTCCATCCCCAGATACTTTGCCTTGCCGTCCATTTCGAACCTACTAAATAGGGCAATTTTTGTTGTTTGCTCATTTTTTTCAAAGAAGTCGATTGCTATACCGTTAAGATATACTAAGACATGATCATCAGAGTTAATAAAGTTCTTCCTCAATGTTTAATAGATCTATATCTGTTGTTGCCACTGTCTTACTTTTTCATAGTATCCCATTTACTGTCCAATCAGCCTTGGCCGGATCTCCCAGAATTGCCCCCAGTGTAGTAGAAAAATCAACCTCAGATTATGAAGAAACGCCTTATACTCTCGGCGTTGGTGACCGCATTCATTTAGATTTTCTGGATACCAAGGATTATTCAGGAGAATATGCTGTTTTAGTTGATGGTACTATTGGTTTTCCTCTCATTGGAAGTTTCAAAATCAATGGTATGACTATTGCTGAGTTGACTGAACTTTTGGAGAGAGAATATTCTCGTTATATTAAGCGCCCTATACTCTCGGTGGTAGTGACTTCTCCTAGACCAATGCAAATTAGTGTCTCAGGTGAAGTGAATACTCCAGGAACTTATACTCTTGGTGCTACCAATGGGAAATATCCTGTTCTAACCGATATGATCAAGCAATCGGGTGGTTTGACCACTGCTGCCGATGCCAATACGATAAAAGTAATCAGGATATTTCAGAAGAAACAGCAGATTTATACTCTCAGTCTTTTGACTCTTCTAGAGACTGGAGATATTGCCCAGGATATTTCCCTGAGAGATGGAGATATAATATTTGTACCAACCAAGCGTGTCATAGAACAAAAACAAGTTAGAGAACTTTCCAACGCCAACTTTGGTATTCAGGCTACTCGAGGGGCTACGGTTGCTATAATTGGAGAAATTGTTCGTCCAGGAACTTATATTGTTGGTGGGGCTAGTGTTACCGGAGCAACTACTACAGGAAACGTTTCAGGTAACTCGACAGCTCCAAGGGTCAGTTTGGCTCTGCGTAATGCAGGAGGTACTAAGCCAATGGCCGATATACGCAACATAGAGATCCAAAGAACTACCCGTGCTGGGGAGGTTCAGATCATACCTGTTGATCTTTGGGCATTAATACAATCGGGTAACGTAGATGAAGATATACTGTTGCAAGATGGAGATACCATTTCTATTCCAGTAGCCAAGAGAATCAGTCCCAAAGAGGCACAAATTCTTGCTTCGGCTAACTTTGCCCCCGACAAGATTCGTGTAATTTTGACAGGTGAGCTCAAAGGTGGAGGAAATATGGAGCTTACACCGAATACTCCCCTCAACCAGGCAATTTATATGGCAGGAGGATTTAACGAAGCACGAGCTGACAAGAGCTCAGTCCAACTGGTCCGTCTCAACTCCAATGGTACGGTCACTACTAGAATCATCCCTGTTGATCTGGCCTCAGGTATCAATGACGAACACAATCCCATCTTGCTCAATAATGATATTGTTATAGTCAACCGTAATGGACTGGCAGCCTTTAGCGATGGTTTCACTTTGATTACATCTCCTCTCTATCCAGTTCTGAATTTAGTTAATACAGCTAATACTTTCAGTAACTGGGGTGGGCATTAAATAATGATTTTTCCTATGCAAGCTAATCAAACTCACATATGTATAGTTGGCGGAGGTTTTGGTGGGCTCTATAGCGCCTTAAGACTCAGTAGATTACCTTGGCTTTCTCAGGCGTTGCCCAAAATCACCCTGATTGACCAAAATGATCATTTTCTTTTTTCCCCTTTGCTTTATGAATACATAACTGGGGAACTTGAGAGCTGGGAAATAGCACCCTCTTTTACTGAGTTATTATCTCAAACCAATGTTCAATTTATTCAAGCCCAAGTGAGGGGATTTGACCTTGCCACTAAACAGGTTAACCTGTGTAATGAGAAACCCCTAGATTATGATTTTCTTATTTTATCTACCGGTGGAAGAACACCTATTAGTTCTCTACCAGGAGTAAGTGAATATGCTCTGCCTTTTCGTACCTTATCTAATGCTCAGAGGTTACAGGCAAGACTCAAGGATTTACTCTCTAGCAATCTAGATAAAATTAGAGTCGCTGTTATAGGTGGCGGCTATAGTGGAGTCGAGTTGGCCTGTAAAGTGGCAGATCGATTGGGAGAGCGTGGCAGGATAAGAATTATTGAAAGGAGCGATACCATTCTTGGCTCATCTGCTCAATTCAATCGCCAGGCAGCAGAAAGAGCATTAACCAAAAAAAGTATTTATGTAGATACTTCTACTAGTATTGAATCTCTCACAAGTAATACAATTACCCTGATCAATCGAGATCAACGCGATGTTCTGCCAGTTGAATTGGTCTTATGGACTGTGGGTACCGATGTAGGAGAAATGATCTCATCACTTGATTTATCAAAGACAGAACAGGGATTGTTAAAGGTGAATGAGTTTCTTCAGGTGGAGCAGGAAAAGACAATCTTTGCTCTTGGGGATATAGCCTCTTTTCGAGAAAATCTACCTAAAACCGCTCAGGTAGCTATCCAACAAGCTGATTTCTGTGCCTGGAATATTTGGGCGACAATCAACAATAAACCATTGCTTCCCTTTCGTTATATGGCCTTGGGTGAAATGTTGAGTCTAGGAGAAGATGAGGCTACAATCAGTGGACTTGGAATCAATTTAGAAGGTACTCTGGGTTATTTGATCAGACGTCTGGTCTATCTATATCGCCTGCCGACTTTAAAGCATCAGATGTCTGTAGCTTTGCACCAGCTTACTCGACCGCTCTTGCCATGATAGCTCTACTGTCTTCAACCAATGAAAAACCCCAGGTTATTTTCCTAGATGCCGTTGGTACGATAATTGGTCTAAAAAAGAGTGTGGGTAATGTTTATAGTTATTTTGCCAAAGAATATAAAGTCAATGTAGATCCTGCCTTGTTGGATGAGGTATTTGGCTTAAAGTTCAGTAAATCCAGACCCCTGGCTTTTCCTGATAAGGAATTTGAAAACATCGCAGCTCTGGAATTTTGCTGGTGGCAAGAATTGGTGAGAGATTGTTTTACCGCTGTTGGAGTAATTGAACAATTTCAAGATTGGGATATTTTTTTTACTCAGCTTTATCAGTATTTTGCCTCGGTCGATCCCTGGTTTATATATCCTGATGTGTTGATAGCTTTAGAGTACTGGTATAATCAGAAAATAGAACTAGGAGTTATTTCTAACTTTGATAGTCGACTGGAAAACCTGCTTGAGTCTCTGACTTTAAAAAATTATTTTCAAAGTATAACCATTTCCTCTCAAGCCGGAATTGCCAAGCCTAATCGGGAGATCTTTGAACTGGCCTTGGCTAAACACAAATGCCGGCCCCAGTTTGCTTGGCATATTGGAGATAGCTATAGAGACGACTGGCAAGGGGCTAATCTTGCCGGGCTCAAAGCATTCTTGTTAGAGCGCTAGTTATTTTTGATGGCAAATATTTCTTCAATGATTTTCTCTACCACTTTATCTGGGGTAGAGGCTCCAGAAGTAATGCCTACCACTATAGGACCAGAAGGTAACCAATTTTCTACGGTTTCTAGATCCTTACCAAGAGGTTTATGTACTAAGGTGTTGTCTCGCCCAATTCTGGTTTCACTATCTATGTGATAAGAGGGAATTCCATAGTCTATAGCTATTTCTTGGAGATGAGTTGTGTTAGATGAATTGAATCCACCAATTACCACCATCAGAGAAAGTTTTTCCTTGACCAGCTCAAACATTGCATCTTGGCGTTCTTGAGTGGCATCACAGATTGTATTGAAACTCATAAAGTGTTTAACTAATTTGTCAGGACCATACTTTTGCATTAAAGTTTTTTCAAATAGCTTGCCAATCTGTTCTGTTTCACTTTTGAGCATAGTGGTTTGGTTGGCAACCCCTATAAATTGGAGATCGCACTCAGGATCAAATTCTTTTGAATGAGCATTTTTGAATCTGTTGAGGAATTCTTCTTTATTACCTCCATTTAGAATATAGTTACAGACATATTCAGCCTCTTTAAGGTTAAGTACAATAAGATATTTATCGGCAAATGAACTTGTCGCTACAGTTTCTTCATGGTTGTATTTTCCATGAATGATAGAAGTAAAATCACTGCGTTTGTGTTTTTCTACCGAATTCCAAACTTTTGAAACCCAAGGACAAGTAGTGTCAACAATCTTGCACCCCTTGTTATCTAGCAGTTGCATTTCTTGAACACTGGCTCCGAAAGCAGGCAGAATCACCACATCACCAGAACCAACTACTGAAAAATCCTTTTGACTATCATTAAAAGGGATAAAACTTACCTCCATCTCCCTCAAGCGCTGGTTGACAGAAGGATTGTGAATGATTTCATTGGTAATCCAGATCTTTTCATCGGCAAAATGACGCCGTGTCTCATAGGCCATTGCCACGGCCCTTTCTACACCCCAGCAGAATCCGAAAGCCTCGGCTAATCTGATAGTTACTTCTCCACGCTGCAACTGATAATGATTATTACGGATCTGGCTAATCAACGAACTTTGATATTCAGAATTTAATACTTCAATAACTTCATTCTGGTGACCAAAGCCACGTCGGTGATAATTTTCCGATTGATGTAGAGATCGCTTAAATGCCTTTGTATCCATAGATTTTTTTAATAAAAAAGGGCTAAAAATACCCATCATTTACTTTAACATTATTTTAGAAAACCTTAAAATGCACTAAAAGCCTTTGGGCTCTTTCGCTTTGATAGATTGTCCTGCTTTGGCGATCAAAGAGAAGGACTCCTATTGCCAACTTACACTCGGCATGTTTGGCTATGTAATCTACTGTCTTTTTTTCTATGCTCTCAACTATTGAGCTGTAAATCATGGTAACCCAATCCCTGTGATCTTCTAAGGAAAAAACTTTAAGTTTTGCTAGGACATCCTCGGCAGTGGGACTATTGAATATTTCCTTTAGTCTTTGCCTGGAAAGTCCTGCAATAGCTCCGTGCGCTGTAAGTACTTCCAAACGACCATCAGCAAGAAAATGATGGGTATGAAAGATCCCACTAGCCAGCTTTATCAATTTGCCGTGGTAGCCAAATAAGAGTATATGCTCTCTGCCTTGCTGACCTGCTGCTACCAAGAGAGGTCCTAACCAGTTGGCACACTTTACCAAATACTGAGGATCAATTCCCATCCCACTAGCTAGGGCGTAACCATTTTCACCTATACAAAAAACCAGGGTGCTGGTCTGTTTTTGGGCTAGTTGATCCAGATAGTGATCCAATTGCTCTGATGCTACCAAGGGGCGTGATATACCTGTAGTGCCCAACAGGGATAGTCCGTCTAATACTCCAAAAGCTTCATTAGAAGTGCGCTTGGCTAATTTTTTCCCCTCAGGTAGGATGATTGTTACCTCGAGCTTTTGTTCAGGTTGAAGCAGTGCGCTCAAATTGGTGATCAATAATCTGCGAGCATAAGAATAGATAGCAGGTTCTCCATTGACTATGCCAATTCCCTGTCCGCCTAAAATAGTAATCTGCTCTTGCGTACTATTGGAGTGATCTTCCAGCAGTTCGACCATAGCCCATATGGGAGTATGTCGGGTAAGATCTAGATTGTCGCCAGGATCGCTCAAGGTAATAGCAAGGGACCTGTGAGCTGATAATAGGGCAGATTGTTCAATGGCAATAGTAACAATCTCTTGTGGTTCCAATAGATCTAGCTCGATTGTTTGGAGATCGCCTTGACCTTGGAGTGCTTTGAGGGCAGCAATAGCGCTGGCGCAGGCAAATACAGGCAGGGTATAGCCAGATCTGGCCATAGTTTCTTAGTAGACGTATTGTGGAAAAACGGTCTTTAATTCTTCGATCAATTCATCGAGCTCTTCGAGAGCCTGCAAAGCATCTAAACGCATAGCCCCCAGGTTTGGCTCCTCTAAAAGTTCTACTACAAATCTGCGGCGATCTGTGATGTATTGAATTTTCTCTTGTATTGAATTGATTGACATAGCTAGAACAGAATAACAATATTAATGATTTATATTTTAGTCTAGTTTGCTTTGCGAGGGAGAATATTTGTAATCAACAAAAAAAAGAGAGAACCAATTTAAGTCCTCTCTCAGAAACAATCTATCTACGTAATACCAAATTAAATGGGATTGATCCTATATTCCGCAGGTCGAGAATGGAAGAAATAACCCCTAAAATAAGAGTACAAGATATTGACCACTCTGGCATAGTAGCAGGAATAATTGACCAAATGGGATTGGTTGAACTTCTTGACCAAGAAATGGGAACCCATTGCCAAGAAATTATTAGTGCAGGA
>CAIPYC010000176.1 GCA_903869185.1 uncultured cyanobacterium
AAAGAGGAAGAAAATAGAGTCACTCAATTGAGGAAAAATTTCAGTCGTAATTTTGATCCAGCCCAATCTCGTAAGGTCATGCAAGAGCTTACACCCGTAGCCGATCCAAATGAAAGACAGATTTTTTTCGTCAATAACAAGAATTGATCAAGATAGGGCGATACCTTCTTGGCGGGCTGCCTGCTGGACAGCTTGCGAGACTGCTTCGGCTACACGTGGATCAAAAACCGAAGGTACAATATTTTCCCTATCTACCAACTCAACCAACGAAGCAATCGCATTTGAAGCTGCTAAACACATTTGAGTTGTGATAGTTTTGGCACGGCAATCGAGAGCGCCACGAAATACTCCAGGAAAAGCTAAGACATTGTTGATCTGATTGGGATAATCGCTTCTGCCAGTAGCCATAATTGCTACGATGCTTTGAGTCGATTCTGGCTGAATTTCTGGGATAGGGTTAGCCATGGCAAATACAATAGCATTACTATTCATTGATTTAACCATTTCAACGCTTACAACATTGGGGGCACTTAGTCCAATAAAAACATCCGCACCTTGCATGGCTATGGTTAAATCACCACTTTCTGAAACAGCAAATTCACTTTTTTGAGAACCAAGGTCCTTGCGCTTTCTAGAAAGAATTCCTTGTGAATCGCAGATCCAGATTGTTTGTGCGCCATAGCTTCGCAAGAGGCGGGCTACGGCTATACCAGCTGCGCCAGCACCATTGATAACAATCTTTATCTGATCAATCTGCTTGTCTACAACCCTAAGGGCATTAATCAAAGCTGCAAGAGTAACTATAGCTGTTCCCTGTTGATCATCATGGAAAACCGGGATGTTTAGTAAACCTTTGAGTCTTTCTTCGATTTCAAAACAACGAGGTGCGGAAATATCCTCCAGATTGATACCTCCAAAGACCGGAGCTATCTGTTTAATTGTTTCAATTATGGTTTCTGTATCTTGACCGGCTAAGCAGATGGGAAAAGCATCTACATTGGCAAAATTTTTAAAAAGCATGGCCTTGCCTTCCATTACCGGAAGAGCGGCCTCAGGGCCCAAATTTCCCAGTCCCAGAACTGCACTGCCATCGGTTACAATTGCTACGGTATTAGACTTAATTGTATAAGTATAGACATTCTCAGGATTATGGGCAATTGCAAGGCAGACTCTACCAACTCCGGGAGTATAAGCCATGGCCAAATCAGATTGTGAAACAAGAGGAATACGACCTACGACAGAAATCTTACCTCCTCTATGTAAATCAAAGGTGCGGTCAGTTACTTTAATAATTCTGATTTCATCAATTGCTTCAAGTGCAGCAACAATATCAGCTCCGTGTTGCTCGCTGGCGGCATCAACGACAAGCAATCTTTGGGTAATATTTAAGGTTCTCTCTATTATCTCAATTTCTCCTAAATTGCCACCAAGGTCGGCAATAGCCTTTAAGACCTGAGCCAATTTTCCTGAACGGTTGGGAAGTTCCAAATGAATTGCTAAACTGTAACTCGAACTGGGGTTTAAACTGACCATATAACTTTAATTTGGTAGAATCAGATTCCTGATTATATGATTTCTTGGGATTTTAAAATGTTCATTAGTTATTTTAATTATTCTGGTCAACTGATTTTATGAGAGTTTTTTGGAAATACCTATCTCGTTCTTGGTACCGGCTATCTTTAGTTGCTATATTTTCATTTTCCTTGGCTCTACGTTTTTGGAATTTGGGACAATTTAATGAACTAGTTTTTGATGAGGTTTATTATGCAAAATTTGGCAACGATTACCTGACCAATACCCATTTTTTTAACTCTCATCCTCCTCTGAGTCAATATATCATTGCTTTTGGTATTTGGCTAGGTTCTTTTTTTCCGGCTCCTGCTGAGATGGTTAATAATCTGACCGGCAGCATACATTCTACCTTAAGCTACCGTTGGATCAATGCTCTCAGTGGGTCTTTCGTTGCTCCCTTGTCCGCAATTTTGGCTTTGAAAATGACGCTAAGACGCAGTTATTCGATCATCGTTAGCCTTCTATTTTCTCTAGATGGTCTGTTTCTAGTTGAATCTCGCTACGCACTAAATAATATTTATATAGTTATTTTTGGATTGCTGGGAAATCTACTATTTCTTATATATCTTTCCAAGCATTCTCTGCCTATTAAGTATTTGATTCTATCTGGTGTGTTTTTTGGGGCCGCTGCTTGTGTTAAATGGAACGGATTATGGTTTTTTCTAGGGATTTGCCTGATGATTATTTTAGGGTTTCTAGTATCTTTTTGGCAGTATCCTGGACATATTAAAATGTCGAATAAACTGTTAAAACCATCATTTATTAATAATATCTCCAGCAATTTTTCAGCTTATCCTCTTAATAACCTGACTTTACTTAATCCACTTTATCACCTTGTTATTGTCACTGTTACTGCTGCTATTACATACAGCATTCTCTGGATTCCTCATTTAAAAATGAATCCTGAATATGATTTTTGGGAGATGCAATACCAAATACTCACCTATCATGAAAGTATCAAGAGTGGACCCAATGTTCATCCTTATTGTTCAACATGGTATAGCTGGATTTTGATGTTGAGGCCGATTGCCTATTACTACAAAGAATCCAATGGCATCATTCACGATGTTCATTCAATAGCTAATCCCATTGTTCTATGGTTATCCTCTATTGCAGTTTTGGCTCTTCTGATTTGGCTTTTGTTAAGCAGAAAAAGTATATATTTACCAAATTACTGGATCTGTGCCTATATAGTCGTCAACTATCTGGCAAATCTTTTGCCCTGGATGAAAGTTACCCGATGTATATTTTTTTATCATTACATTGAAGCGTATACTTTTTCTATATTGGCATTAGCTTGGTTTATCGATGGTTGGCTTTGTAATAAAAGATTGATTTTTAAATTTGCTGGAGTTTTATCCTTAATCTTGATAATAGGTGCTTTTATTTTCTGGTTACCAATATATATAGG
>CAIPYC010000177.1 GCA_903869185.1 uncultured cyanobacterium
ATTGGAAAAACTTCGAGGAATCCCATCGGCATAACCTATACCTACGGTTGCGATTTGCATGGATTTATCACTGATAAATGTATGCCCATAGCTGACTCCTGTTCCAGAAGGAATCCACTTAACTTGAGTGATTCTGGCCTTGACATGTAGAGCTGGTGTTAATGAAACCTTTGTCTGCAAATGTTTAGCTGGATAAAGACCATAGAGAGAAAGTCCAACTCTTACTAAATCATAATGGAGTTTGGAATCAGTCATGGTAGCGGCAGAATTGGCTATATGTAATTTAGGAATCTTTACTTTGTCCTTAATTAATGATTGGATCGCTTTGTCAAAACGGGATTGCTGAATAAACATCGTAGCCGGATTGGGATCATCTGCTGTAGCAAAATGAGAATAGATACTGTTAATACTTAGAGCTGGTAAAGATTCTACAGAGCGCACGAAATCCAGCGTATTTTCACAACCAGTACCTAGACGGGACATTCCAGTATCAATCTTTAGGTGAACCGGTAAGATGGTCTTTTGTCTATGTGCCGTCTGGGAAAAAACGAGAGCCTGTTGCAGATTACATAGAGTCGGTTCTAATTTCCAGTAAAGAAGGGCCTCAACTTCTTCTATTGTATTAAGAGAACCCAAGACGATGATAGGAGCTTCTATTGCCGACTCTCTGAGTTCTATCCCCTCGCTTAAAGTAGCAATAGCCAAACTAGATACCCCCTGATTCAAAAGGGTTCTTGCAACAGTAGCTGCACCATGACCATAGCCATCTGCCTTGATTACTGCCATCAATTCAGTATTTGGGGAGATCAGTTGCTTTATGGCCCTGATATTATTGACAATAGCAAGGTGATCTATTTCTACCCATGCCCTTTGCTGAAAAAGCTGTCTAAACATTTAAATATTGCGTTGTTGGGGAAGACCAAAAAAGAATTTTTTAAGTTTATTTCCTCCTAAATAAGAATCGATTTCAATGATGATATTGTAATTCAAATAGACAAAGAATAAGAATACAATGATTGCCAGCACTGGCGAGGTGTAGTTTTCATGAAATGCTTTATCTAATGCAGAGCCAATGTTTTTGGTTGCAAGTAGGCTCTTGAGAAATGATTCCATTAGTAGTATATATATTGACATCAACGTATACAAAATAGTTTTGTACAATATATTGATGTAACGAGGTCTATTTTCCTGTTTTTTGATAATACCAGTCTTATCAGCCAAAAAAGTTGCCTTGGCAGCAATAAAAGAACCTAACAATATTCTGGGCCAAATAGCTACGCTAATTTCGTAATGCTCAAGAACAAGTTTTATGATCAGTAAAATCAAGGTAAAACAACCCAAAAAATAGAGCGCTCGCCCGTAAAGCTCCCTGACTTCGTGAACCAGCCACTGTACTATCTTCATAAGCAATTTCTCTGAGATTTAGTGTAACATTCTAGCAAGATTTTATGCGATTGAAAGCTAATTCACTAGATCTAACTCATATGTTATGCTGAAAAAAATACTGTAGTCCCACTTATGAAAGAAGATAAGAAATTGGGTTTAAGCGACATAGTACAAAAAGCGGTTTATTTTGGGGTTGGGATCGCTAATCTTGCAACCCAGCGCGCTGGTGATCTTGCTGGAGAACTTAGACAACAGTCACAAAAGCTAGCTGATGAAATGGTCAAGCGTGGTGAAATGAATGTTGATGAAGCCAGGCGATTTGTTGAAGAGATTCTCAAAAATGCCCAGAACCCTTCGGCAGGATCGCCTCAACCAAGTAAGTCCAATGTTCCCTCTCAAATTGAAATAGTCATAGAAGGGAAAGAAGGGGAAGATGGCGAAGTTGATGAGCTAAAGAAAAGAATACAAGAGATACAAAAACAATTACGAGATATTAATGATTAATCAATAAGGTTATCTTATGGAAGACTGGCAAAAAGAACTAACAACTTTGGTGGATAATCTGTCCAAGGATGCAACATTTTTCGTACAAGAAGTCTCAGAAGGGTTCGAAGAAATAGCCCAACATTTCCAAAATGCCCTCTCTGGTGATCTTGAAGTTTTCTGGCAAGAGTTCATGGGCTTTATGGATTCTGCTATATATCCACCAGAAAATGGCGAATTCCTTGATGATTTTCTCAACCCCAGGGTCGAACCATCACTAAATTATCATCCCGCCTGTTTGGGGTGTGGCAATTATCATGGCAAGATATACGGACAAGAACTCTTGGTTTGCGGAATGCACCCGTACGGTTGGACAGCCGATGAATCCTGCCCTGACTGGCAATCAGAAACTCCCACCTCTTCCTTTTGATCTATCCCAGTTTATATATACTATTTATGTTTGCGCCTGTTCGCTTTGCCTTCAAAAGGCTGAACGCCTGTTTTAGGATAATCATCATCGCTGGCCCCGAAAATCCGGGAAACACCTTCAGCAATTGAAGATATTAAATTTTGAAAACTTTTGACAATATCCATGGTTACAACTCTCTATAAAATGATGAGTCTTTTCCTATCTCTATTCTAGATTGCCGCAAAGCCTAAAGTTTAAACCGCAACAACTATTTACCTAACGATCCAAGTTAATTTATAAGGTGTTTTGTCTATTGGATATATCTAGAAGGAATTCCAGATTAAATCGGTAGCCTATATTGCGAACCGTTTGAATTAGGTTTGGTAGACTGGGATCCGGCTCAATTTTTTTGCGCAAACTCAGAATATGAGTATCTACAGTGCGAGGATTGTCTATAGATGCTGGCCAAGCGCGAGTGAGTAGCTCTCCTCGGCTCAAAGGCTTACCCTCGGCTTGAGTCAAGATACAAATCAGACTGAATTCCTGTGGAGTTAAATCTATATTGTTTCCCTGAAAAAGCACACGTCTTTGTACTAAATCAATTTTGAGCTTACCATACTCCAAAGAAAGGGGAATAGTCATTATTGCTCTTCTGCGCATAAGAGATTCGACTCTGGCGAGTAACTCCTCCATACCGAATGGTTTAGTAAGATAGTCATCAGCGCCCATCTTGAGACCCCTGACAATATCTGCTTGAGTATTGCGAGCAGAGAGGATCATAATTGTAGAATGACGTTTTTCATAAAGCCAATGGGAAAGCTCCAGCCCATCCCCATCAGGCAATTCCGAATTGAGGATAGCTAAAGCCGGTAACTGCTGCTCAAAAGATGTTTTTGCCTGTTGTAATTGGCCGAATAATTGAACAATATAACCACATTCGCGTATGTGCCAACCCAATAGTGACCTTAAATGAGGATTGCTTTCAACAATAGCAACATAACTAGAACCCATTTAACAGTACAATTACTTTTTATATATAGCGTTAGGCTAACAAAATCTAACACAATATTTTGTAATTTTAGTTACACGATAGTCATCTTGTCTTGGAAATTGCAAATTTATAAATCATCTAGGTGAGATAATTTATCTAGCTAAAGTTGCAAAATCAACAGTTAATTTCAACAAAAGTAACTATTTACCGCTATTGGTTTTTGCACTTTTAAAAAGCTTGTCAGAGACTTTTTATCATGCTATATTAAGTTATGTAAGGCTGAAACTTCAGCTCTTGAACTAAATTTTTTGAGGATCCGCAGGATCCTACCGAGTTTAAGCAGGAGATTCCCAATCAATGTCAGTTTTTGTCGGAAATTTACCCTACGAGGTCTCTCAAGAAGATCTCAAGGGAGTCTTTAAGGAATACGGAACAGTCAAGAGTGTCAGGCTTCCTACGGATCGAGAAACGGGGAAAACTAGAGGTTTTGCCTTTGTGGAGATGTCTTCAGATGAGGAAGAAAGCAAGGCTATTGAAGAGTTAGATGGCGCCGAATGGGTTGGTAGATCCCTCAAGGTGAGTAAAGCTAGACCAAGAGAGAATATGAAGCTCATTAAGAGACCCTCGGGTGATCCTGGCTGAGCGCGGGGAGAAAATAATAATAAAATATAAATCCAATGGCTCTCAATCGTCGTCATTTTGTTCAAATACTAAGTATTACTGTGGGAGCTTCTGGCTTAGGGATTTTACCTGATCTCGCCTGGGCTCAAAATGCTACAGGTCCCTACGACTTACCAGCTTTGCCTTATTCCTATGATGCCTTGGAGCCCTATATAGATCGCGAAACTATGCAGTTTCATCATGACAAACATCATGCGGCCTATGTAAACAATCTAAACGCAGCCGTCAAAAAATATCCTGATCTTCAATCCAAGAGTGTAACAGAACTAATTCTAAATCTGGATAAAATTCCCGCTGATATTCGCACTACTGTCCGAAATAACGGTGGAGGGGATCTAAACCATACTATGTTTTGGCAAATCATGTCGCCTGAAGGAAAAAGAGAGCCATCTGGGGAACTGGCTAAAGCTATCGGAGCTAAATTTGGCAGCTTTGAGGAATTTAAAAACGCATTTAACCAAGCTGGTCTCAAGGTTTTTGGCAGTGGTTGGGTTTGGTTGGTATTGGATAAAAAATCAGGAAATCTGGATATTATGACTACTGCCAATCAAGATAATCCATTGCTCAGCGGACTCTATCCGGTCATGGGTAACGATGTTTGGGAGCATGCCTACTATCTGAAATATCGTAATGTTCGCGCTGAATATTTGAAACAGTGGTGGAATGTAGTCGACTGGGATGAAGTCTCTCGCCGTTATCTTCAAGCTTAACCAGTCTAAGTTGGAATCCTCAGCAATTTTCTGTTGCATCATTTAGAATAGGTTCAACTGAGTTTTAAAATCCTATGACACTAGGCTTTCCAGAATTTGTTGAAAACCCTGAAAATCGTTGTCCAGTTTTGCTTTTACTGGATACATCTGGTTCTATGGCAGGAAACCCAATTGCCGAATTGAATCGGGGTCTTGTCTCTTTTAAAGAAGATGTCCTCAAGGATGAGCAGGCCTCTTTGAGCGTAGATCTGTCCTTGGTTACCTTTGGTGGAACTGTCAAGAAGATTCAAGATTTTGTGAGCATGGAAAAGTTTGAACCACCAGTGCTTAAGACCGATGGATATACTCCCATAGGAGCGGCAATAGAATATGCCCTAGATGTAGTTGAAGAGCGCAAAAAAGCCTATAAAGCCAGTGCTATTCAATATTATCGCCCGTGGATTTTTATGATCACCGATGGCGCGCCTACTGACTCTTGGGAAATGGCTGCAAAAAAAATGCAGCAGGCAGAGTTGGAGAACCGTGTCCTGTTTTTTGCGGTGGCTGTGCAAGGGGCAGATATGACCAAATTAAAACAAATTGCATCTCCAGAACGTCCACCTATTCTGTTAAATGGACTAGATTTTCGTTCTCTTTTTCTGTGGTTGAGTAGTTCGATGAAAAGAGTTTCTAGTGGTAAGATTGGCGATTCAATAGCTCTGCCTCCAGTGGGCTGGGGTAGTATTGGTACATAGCTTAAGAGGTTCAAATTGTGGGATGGAAAGCCGTTGCCTCTTGTGAAGTTGGCACCAGCCATCAAAAGCTGGATATACCCTGTCAAGACTATGCCGACTATTGTGTTTTTCCAGAAGGAGTCATTATTGGCGTAGTCTCCGATGGAGCAGGTAGCGCCAAATATTCCGATCAAGGATCCAAGTGGGCAGTATATACTGTATTGGAAAGTTTTAAGAGCTTGGTTGATGCTCAGCAGATCAAAAACAAACAGCATGATCCATCATCCTTTGCACTCGAAGATGCCCAGGAATATTTCACTAAACTAGTTAAACAGGTCAGGGCCAATCTTGAAGAAAGAGCCAATCTTGCTGATTATCGGATAGAAGATCTCTCTTGTACCCTGTTGGTCTTTATCGCTACACCAGAAGGACTCATTGCCATGCAAATTGGTGATGGTTTTATGGTGGTGCGCACAGAGAATAAAGATTTCAAGTTACTTTTTCAGCCCGATAAAGGCGAATATGCCAACGAAACAACCTTTGTCACTTCGGCTTCTGCCCTAGAGGATATGCAGGTTATTTATTTAGCTGAGCCTGTTGTCTTTATTTGCGCATCCAGTGATGGATTGGAAAAAGTAGCCATTAAGCTGAGTGATTATTCGGCTTATGATCGTTTTTTTCAGCCATTGGAAACCTATCTAGCCAATACAGAAGAGCCTAAAGAGGAAGACTACCTTAAGCCTTTTCTGCAACTAGAGGATCTAAACAAGCGAACCGATGATGACAAATCGCTTTTGATTGCTTTGTATGACAAAAAGAAACCATGCCTCATTTGATTTGCGGGGATACAGGTAAAGCTCTTGAATTAACCAAGCAGATTGCCGATAGCGGAGAGGGCACTATTTGGGAAACAGAAAGAACCAAGTACTTGGCCAAAGTCTTTAAAAATCCTACCAAAGAGCGCATTGATAAGCTCAAGGTAATGCTTGCCAACAAACCAAGCGATCCCAATGCCCAGAGAAATCATATTTCCTTTGCTTGGCCTGAGTCTCTGCTGAGTGATAAATCTGGACAAATAGTCGGGTTTATGATGCCGCAGATTGTTGGAGGAAGAGAACTGCTCCAGATTTACAATCCAAGCCTACGCAAAAAAAGAAACCTGGAAGTAGATTGGAGATTTTTACATGTTGTGGCAACCAATATCGCCCATGTAGTTCAATCTATTCATGATAAAGGCTACATTATTGGGGATATCAAACCCCAAAATATTCTGGTAAATAACCAAGCTTTAGTTTCAATCATTGATACAGATTCTTTTCAGGTTAAAGATCCTCTCAATGGCAAGGTGCATCACTGTCTGGTAGGCTCTCAGGGCTTCACTCCTCCTGAATTATTGGGTAAAGATATCTCTACAACTCTGCAAAATACTTATCATGATCGCTTTCGTTTGGGAGTAGTCATTTATTATCTACTCTTTGGCAATCATCCCTTTCAAGGAAAATGGATCAGATCTGGAGATTCACCTGAACAAGATCAGCTTATTAGAAATGGATGGTGGCCTTACGCTCCCAATAGCCCCATTCAGAGTGGTCCCAGTACTATCAGTTTGGACACTGTAGATCCTCAAATTAAGGAGTATTTTTTGCGCTGTTTTAATGCTGGTTATCAGAATATCGAACTACGACCATCAGCTCAAAATTGGTATCACATTCTTAGACAATCTTTTGAGGATCTGCAAGATTGCTCCTCGGTTTACGGACATGTTTATAGAAGAGGTTACCAAAAATGTTGTTGGTGTGAACGCAAAGCAGCTCTTGGGGTGGATATTTTTGAGCTGCAGGCAACAGCGCGTAGCAAATCAATTCAATCTTCTCCCTCGCTTCAGGATATTCCTATACCTGTGCAAAAGAGCGCTAAAATTCAGCCCTCTAAACAAAAAATCAACAAAATAGAATTGAGCGCTTCTGTCTTGGAGTTTAGGCAGGCTAAATTCGGTGAAAAGATTACCCACAATGTCACTATAACCAACCCAATACCTCAAACCCTATTAAAAGCCAGATGGGAGGTATTACCTCATCCCAATGATCCACCTCACAAGCCCAACTGCCATCCCTGGATCTCCTTTTCTCCTCAAGAATTTAAAGGCAATCAGGTTTCATGTAAGATAACGGTCAATACCAGTAAATTACAAGCTCAATGCCGTGGCAGTCGCAAAATAGTACTAAAGTCTAATTCCCTTAACAATAGTTACTATATAACACTCAATGTTCAGACTTTAGCTATATTATCAGATACTAAAAAATTACCTTGGTTATGTATGACTTGGCTATTGATTTTCTTTTTTGGTATTGGTTATATTAAACTCGATTACTTGAGTGTGGCTTTATTTTTAGCTAGTGTTATCTCTTTAACCGGGTTTAAATTTTTTTCCTCAATCAGAGTATTTTTGTCGCTTTTGCTTGGATGGTTGTTTTTGTTTACTTTTCTGGGTGTTGTTAATCCAATTGCCGGTGAATTTCTTGCTGGAATCATTTCAGGCGGAATTGGAGCTATAGCCATGGCAAGATATGATAATTTACCTGAAGATGAAAAATATCAAACATCTTTTCTTTTTTTGTTTTTATTGATTGTGGAGATCTTGGGTACTTTCTTGGGAATTGGCTTAAAAAAAGAAATGTATACTAATATTTATCTAGTTTCAGGATTATTAATAATTAGTATTTTCCTGTTGGATATATTGATAATTTCTCCTTATTTAAATCGCAGAAATCAAGTTGCCATCTATAGACAGCAAGCAAGGAATTTGATAAAGCTTTAAATTTGTAACAGCTATCAGCTATACTAGGTTTCAATTGAATCAAAGTATCAATAAAGATGGCTAAACTTAAATCATTTAGAAAATATCACCGTATTTTTGCTCCTATTGTTTTGTTACCACTTTTAGTGACAGTGATCACAGGAGTAACCTTTAACCTATCTGAAGAGTGGTTTAAATTTCCTGAGAAAGTTAATGAATTAATGATGACAATTCATAAGGGCGGCTATTTGGGAGAAAAGTTAACCCCCTTCTATGTACTTCTAAATGGATTGGGTCTTGTTTTTATGCTTGTAACTGGAGTTTTGATGTTGCTTAACTCTACCCGTCGTCAATATCCCAGCGAATAAATCCTGATTATGTTCAAGTTACCTAGTTCTTTTGTTTTACAGCAGGTGCGATTTGTAGATCCTCTTGCTCATCTTGACCAATATGCGGATGTTTTGATAGTTGAAGGTAAATTAGAATCCATCAATCCTGGTAATATAACCACCGAGATAAAACGTTTGGATGCTCATGAGTTGGTATTGGCTCCGGCTTTGATAGATCTATACAGCACATTGAGTCAGCCTGGTCATGAAGAAAGAGAAACTCTTTCTAGTTTACTAAAAGCATGCCAAGCCGGAGGTATAGGAGAACTCAATTTATTTTCTCAAATACTGGATCAGCCTGCCCATATTGCCCTTTTGGGACAACTATTGCGCGCAGAAAACTCACCAGTAAAGGTGAACTTTTGGTCTAATCCATGTACTGAAAACAAGCTCAATAACTTACTCGAGCTCAGTCAATCTGGAATCATTGGTTTTCTCATCAACGATCACCTAGAAAATCTCTCTCTCTTGCGGAGAATCTTGGAATACCTCAAGCCAACTGGTTTAACGCTCGCACTGACTCCATTGGATCGCTCCTTAAGTAACAAGGGAGTCATGCGTGAGGGAATCCAGTCCATCCGTCTGGGATTACAAGGAATTCCTTGCTATGCCGAAACTGCAGCACTATCGAGCATATTGCAGATGGTGGAAGAAATTGGCAGCTCAGTTCATTTTATGAGGATTTCCACCGCTAAATCTGTAGATATAATTGCCCAAGCTAAAAGAAAAGGACTACCGGTTACAGCCAGCACCACTTGGCTCCATCTGATCCTCACTAGCGAGGCAATCAACAGTTACGATGCCAACTTACGCCTTGACCCGCCTCTAGGTAATCCTCGTGATCGTAGCGCACTGATTGGGGCAATCAAGTCGGGGATCATTGATGCCATTGCTATAGACCATACCCCATACACATATGAAGAAAAGACTGTTGCCTTTGCTGAAGCGCCGCCAGGAGCAATTGGAATGGAATTGGCATTGCCAGCACTCTATCAGGAATTGGTAGTTACTCAACAGTTAAGCCCACTCGAGCTCTGGCAGGCTCTTAGTGTCAATCCACTTCGCTGTCTAGAAAAATCGCCTAAAAAA
>CAIPYC010000178.1 GCA_903869185.1 uncultured cyanobacterium
CCTCCACTAGTATGTACTCCAAAATCCCTCGAGAGAATCAATAAAAAACTGATTAAGCGAGAACCCATATCCCTGTGAGCGAGAGTTTCTATCATCATTTCAGTCTGTAGAATACGCGAAGAAAGACTCTGCATCATGAGCATAGACAGTTCAGGATTATTTTTAAGAGACTGTTCTACATGTTCAATCGGCGCTGAGAGCAATTCTATATTTGTAAAAGCCACAGCATGGTAAAAACGATCTGCCTTTTGTCCTAAAACTAAAGCCAAAATTCCAAAAATGCTGTTTTCTCTCAGTAGTGCCACTGTAATCTCTTCCCCAGATTCATAGAGACGAGATAGTTTTACGGCACCTTTAATAAGGAAATAAACCCGCTCGGCAGGATCGCCCGGAAAGAAAATTGTTTTTCCTCGATCAAAAGTCTCAACGACAGGAGGAAAAGAACTGTTACCAATGCGGCGAAAAACGTTAACCAGGGGTTGATTGAAATTTAGAGACGAATTCATCAAATTATATTGAGTAAATTTAAAACTTAAAAACGATAATCTAAATTATGCAAGTTTTGGGCACTTTTTGCTTGATAATTTTATTAAGCTTGTCTAGCTCGACTATAAAGAAATTATACTATACCCATTACTTCGCTTTATGCTTGATTTAACTGGCAAGAATGCCTTGATTACAGGTATTGCTAACAATCGTTCCATAGCCTGGGGAATCGCTCAACAATTGCATCAAGCTGGTGCCAATTTGGGCATTACTTTTTTGCCAGATGAAAAAGGACGATATGAAAAAAAAGTGCAAGAATTGGTAGAACCTCTTGCTCCTAGCTTATTTCTACCTTGTGATGTGCAAAATGATCAGCAAATTGAAGAGACTTTTGCTATTGTATCTCAAAAGTGGGGAAATATTGATATTCTTGTACACTGTTTGGCTTTTGCTGATAAAGAGGGCCTTTCTGGGGATTTCAGTGGCATCTCGAGAGAGGTGTTCACTCAATCCTTGGAAATAAGCACATACTCGCTGTCTCGTCTGGTACACTCAGCCAAACCTCTCTTAAGAGAAGGTGGCAGTATCATTACCCTTTCTTATATTGGGGGAGTCAGAGTAATACCGAATTATAATTTAATGGGAATTGCCAAAGCTGGATTGGAAATGAGCGTGCGCTATTTAGCAGCAGAACTGGGAACTCAAAATGTAAGAGTCAATGCCATTTCAGCAGGACCTATCAGGACTTTGGCTTCTTCGGCTGTTGGTGGTATTTTGGACATGATTCACCATGTAGAAAAAGTTGGCCCCCTTCATCGTACTGTTACACAGACTGAAGTTGGTAATGTTGCTGCTTTTCTAGCAAGTAATCTCTCTAGCGGCATCACTGGGCAGATTCTTTATGTCGATGCTGGCTATGAAATTATGGGCATGTAATGCAGATTGCTACTTGGAACGTAAATTCTATCCGTGTCCGCATTGAGCATGTTAAAAACTGGCTGACACTTTACCCTGTAGATGTTCTGTGTCTGCAGGAAACCAAGGTAGTTGATGGCGATTTTCCAACCGCTCCCTTGGAAGAGCTTGGTTATCATGTTTACTTTGCTGGACAAAAGTCCTATAACGGAGTTGCCCTGGTTTCACGTTTTCCTTTAGAAGATGTCCAAGTCGGCTTTGCGCCAGTAGTCGGCGATGATCTCCTGGATGAACAAAAAAGAGTCATATCTGGTTGCCTCAATGGTGTGCGTATTATAAATCTCTACGTGCCTAATGGACAGTCCTTAGATAGTCCAAAGTATGATTACAAGATGGAATGGCTCAAACTCTTGGAGCAATATTTACAGAAACTGCTGCCCGGTGAGTTATGTGTATGCGGAGATTTCAATATTGCCCCGGAAGATAGGGATATTTATAATCCCAAAGGTAAAGACAAATACGTAATGGCAACCCCGGCCGAGCGAGAGGCCTTAATTAAGATATTGGATTTGGGCTTAAAAGATGCCTTTCGCAAATTCACACCTGAAACTGGTCATTATAGCTGGTGGGACTATCGTCATGGCGGATTTGCCAATAATAGAGGGTGGCGCATTGATCACATATATCTAACTTCCGGACTCTTGCAACAAGCAACATCCTGCATAATCGATGTTGAACCAAGAAAACAAGAGCAGCCTAGCGATCACGCTCCAGTGATTTTGCAATTGTCTTTATGCTGAATTTAGTGATTCCTGATACTTATCGTCTAGAGTCTCTCTGCTAGTATAAAAAATCATAAAATTGAGATATTCATGATGAAGGTAGAAGTAGGTTCAATTGCCTCGCTTTGGCGTTATCCGGTTAAATCAATGTTGGGCCAGGAAATAGAACGCTCACTGGTTACAACAAAAGGATTACGGGGGGATAGAGCCTATGCCTTACTAGATATTGAAAGCGGTAAGGTGGCAAGTGCCAAATATCCCAAAAAATGGGCAAAGCTATTGGATTTTCGTGCCAGATTACCTTTGGATAGCCAACAAAATTATTCTGTTTCTCCGCTGGAAATTATCTTGCCCGATGAAACCTCCGTCAGCAGCGATGATCCAAAAATCAATCAGATTCTTTCTAATATCTTAGAAAAACAAGTGGAACTTATCTCGATTTCCCCTCAAAATGCCAATATAGATCAATATTGGCCTAAGGTAGAAGGAACAGCACATCAAGAGACTGTTACCCAAATATATTTACCATCTGGAACTTTCTTTGATTCCTGTTTCATTCATGGGATCACCACAGCAACTTTAGATAAGTTACAAGAGCTCTTCCCCCAAGGGCAATTTAAACATCAAAGATTCCGTCCCAATCTGGTAATTGAACCGGTTTCCCAAGAAATTGATTTTATAGAAAATGACTGGCTTAATGGAGTTTTGGCAATTGGAGATAAAGTTAGACTTAGTATCGATACTCTCTGCCCTCGTTGTGTAGTAACCACTTTAGCCCAGGGCGATCTGCCCAATGATTTGAATATTCTGCGTACTGCCGCACTCTACAACAATGTAATCGCCGGTATCCGTACTTCAATTTTACAAGAAGGCCACATTAATCAAGGTGACCCAATCTGGCTAGAAAAATAAAAAATCTGTACTTCTACAAGTCAAAGTTTCTCGCTCCTTGTGGAAAAAGAGCTTTGAATATCTACCAAGTCTCTGGTTGAAATTGCTCATCATTGATGATTTCTACAGTATCCCCGCTTGGTTTGATTACAAATAATCCTTTTTTAACGTCAATTCGGGATAAGAAGGAGAAAAAAGACAGTACAGTTACAAGTTAAGAGAAGGTTTTTTGGGCTGATGGCAGTAGGCGATTAATCCACAGATGAGATTTACACAGAAATTAACAGG